>VGOD01000007.1 GCA_016876015.1 Chloroflexota bacterium | reverse complement strand
TACACGAAAGCCGAGTGTTGATTCTCAGATTGCCATCATTCAGGACTTTCTCAACGGCCGCGCAGGTCGCCCCAGTGACGAACGGCTCTGCGATTGGGTGAACTTCTGTTACGAATTTGAGCTATATCGTGAGGGGCGTGATCTCTTTTTGCACTGATTGACCCGACGCAAGTAAACCCCTGGTACTATGAACGCGCTAAACGCCTGGCAAAGGTGTGTGCGATGAAGGTTGTAGGACACGCATGAGCGACGATTCTATTCCACAAAGCCTGGACGAGCACCTTTACCGCAAGCTGGCAGGTCTGCACGCTAATGCACGCCTGGTCTTCGTGTTCGATCCTGCCGACCGGTTAGGTCTGGGGCCAGAGATCACGGCCGGCGGGCAGGTATGGCCGGTGCAACGCTATGACGGTAACGACCTGAGTCTGCGCGTCTCGCTGGTACAGGCCGGTTGGACGGCTTTCCGGCCGGGGAAGCGGGTCTTGATCTGGACGACCGCGCCGCGGGGCTCCGATCTCGGCAGCAACGCGCATATCCGCCTCAACAGCTTAACCGATCTCCTGGCCCTTGCCGACGAGATCCTTGACCTCAGCCTGTGCGGAGTGCTGGCCGAACTGATCCCCAACGAAAGCTGGCCACCGGAGGCGTTGGCGCGCCACGAGGCGGTTTTCGCTGCCAACCTGCCCCTCGTGGTCTCCGGCCATGCCGAGCTGCGCCGGCATCTCCCACGTGGTGCCGTCTTGGACATCCATGCCGTGCGCGCGCTGGCGCTACACGTCAGCAAGCCGGACCTACCCGTCGGTGAGTTCCTGTTCCACCGCGATTCTCCTGAGCAAGTCCTTCGTCGCTATATCAAGCTGGCCTGGAGCGCGGATTGGGATGCGCAAAGCCACGAACTGCTGCGCCAGCATGCGCGTTCATCGCCGCAAGTCACCTTGGGCAACGTCGCCGCCTGGTTCGAGCCAACTCCTGAAAACCTGGCCATCTACCTCTACGTGCGTCGCATCCTCGGCCAGGCGCAGGTATCTAACATCGCGAACCAGGTGCGTGGCCTGGGCATTCTAGGCTTCGACCCCGAGCCGTTGGAACCCTGGGTTGAGACTGTGCTGACACGCTGGGAACGCGAACCTGCCTGGCGCAGGCAGGTCATCGCCGATGCCGAAGATCGCCTGACCGAAGGCGATCTGCAGAAGATCACAGCGATCCTGCCCATTCGCAGCCCGGATGACCTTTGGACCGTGCTCAAGCAGGCCGAGACGCCGGCGGCGATTTACGAGCTGGCGAGGCGACTCCTCGACATGACGTCCGAAAGGGAGCTTGATACGGTGCTGAGCGCCTGGCTCGTGCATCGGCCGCCGAAGCTGGATGAGCTGCCGGCTACGCGTCATCATGCAGCGGCCAAGGCAATCGCCGGGTTCCTGGATGAAGCGGCGGCGGTAGTATCGGCATTGAACGCTTACGCGGAACCGCCATCCGGTCTCTCCGGCATCCTGGACTGGTACGTGGCCGGGCGGTACTACGACCTGGAGTTCGCCTGCGCGCGCGCTGCGGGCCATTTACGCCGCGTACCCGATCATGGCCTGGAAAGCCGCTTACAACGCTATCTGGACGGCTTGCGAAACCGCGTGCGCCCACTCCTGGGGGATGCCGACGAGCGACTGGCCGAGCAAATCCGGGCTAACTGGGGCAAGTATCTAAACGACCCACGCTTATCCACGCGCGTGCTTTGGGACCTCGTCAGACAGCGCCGGCTGCGTCCCACACCGGAAGCTCGTCTTTGGATAGTGGTCTTCGATGGTATGCGGTGGGACACCTGGCAGCGCGTAGTGAAGCCCAGGCTGTTGGAACTCTTCGAGGTCAAATCCCCGGAAAAGGCGTACCTGAGCCTGCTGCCTTCCTGGACGCCGATCGCACGCACGGGCCTGTTGGCTGGCCGTCCTCCTGCTGAATGGCAAGGGCCGGACGGCCGCCCTACCCGAGATCAGGCACTCTTGGCCGCGCGCTTCTTCGAGATTCCGGCCGGGGAGCGGGAGGCCAAGCTCCAGTTCTATTCCGGTATGGAAAGCGACCGCATCTACCGGCAGCTTGACCAGGATCACCGCTACCCATGGAATGTGCTGATCTTCAACATCAGCGATGATGGCCTCCATCAGGAGCGGGGAGACCTGGTGGCATTGAACGAAGGCATCGAGATAAAGCTCAAAGGCATCATGCTCACGCTCAACGGTTTGGTCGGCCCAGAAGACACCGTCGTGGTGTCGAGTGATCACGGTTTTGTCGAGCTGGAGAACGACGGCAACGGTATCACAATCCAAGAAGATGACCGCTTGTCACGGCAGGCGGCCGGACAAGCGGATCCTGTCCGATATCGTTACATCGTCGGACTAGACCACCCGGCGGGACTGACCGTCTCGCACCGAGGCTTGCGCGACTCACCCTTTACCGTGGCCATCGGCCGTCGCTGGTTCAGACGGGCTGATAGCGGATACCGCGCGCCCGATCGTTACGCGCATGGAGGACTCTCACTGGCCGAGATGGTCGTGCCTGGCATCTCATTGCGCCGTATCGTTGAGAAGCGGATCGAGCTAGATTTCATCGAACCCTCAGCTCCGGCGGTGAGGGTGCGAGAAGACGAGTCGTTGCCACTGAACATCGTTATCCAAAACCGTGGCAACCAATCAGCAGAGTTTGCGCTCGAAGTTAAGGCCGACACCGATGCACGGCCGCAGGCTTTCCGGGCCAGTGCCGATCCGATGGGACAGTGGGAAGGAACTGCTTCCATACAGCCGATATACAAGGCGCGCGGCGGCTCAACCAGGCTCGTTAAGATCACGTTGCGATATACGGACGCCAAAGGTAAAGCTGTCGTCAGGCATCGCGACCTTTCTGTCGAAATTACTGCGCGACGCGACCGGGTTGAAATCGAGTTCGGTGGCTTGGACGAGCTCGACGATCTGAGTGGTTCGTAGTGTGCGCTTTAGCGCACGGCACGGCGCACTAAAGTCCTACAGGGAGGCTTCGCACTGCGCACTACGAACGTGAAGGGGCTGACACTTTGAACGCAACATTGACACCTACCGACGAAAAGGTTCAACGCCTGATGGGCGACCGGGTGGTGCTCAAACCGCTCACTCGCTGGAACGAGGCGTATAAGGAATTCCCGCGCTACGTGTTGGAGTATTTGTGTGCGCGCTACGTTGATCCTGGCAACCCGGTGGCCGGCCAGGCGCGGATAGATCGCCTGCTTCAGGAACACTATGTCGAGAGCGACGCGCGCGAGCTGATCAAGAGCCGCATCAAGGAGAAGAGCGAGTACATTCTACTCGGTTCTCTGCAAGTACGCCTGGATGCGGCGCGCGATCACTACTGGGCGGAGGTGCCTGCCCTGGGCGACAGCTTCGTGCGCGTCAGCCAGCGCGTGCTGACCGAGTACGGCGAAGCGCTGATGACGGGCGGCGCTTGGGGTACCATGACCATCGAGTACGATGCAAAGTACGAGCTCAAGGGGCGCATCTACCCCTTCTTCGTGCGTGACTTCAAGCCGTTTCAGATCACCCGTTTAGATTTGGACGACTACCTGGACAAGCGCCGGCAGTTCGAGACCGGCGAATGGATTGATTTGCTTGTCCAGACGGTCGGCTTCAACCCGGCGCGGTTCAGCGACCGCGAAAAGCTGCTGATGCTGTTACGGCTGGTGCCTTTTGTCGAGGCCAACTACAACTTGATCGAGTTGGGCCCACGCGAGACCGGCAAGACCTACACTTACCGCAATACCTCCAGCCGGGCTTTCGTCATCTCAGGCGGCAAAGCCACACCGGCCACCCTCTTCTACAACGTGGCTTCCCGCAAAATCGGCATCCTGGGCTACCGGGATGTGGTGTTCTTCGACGAGATCGCCAGCACCAGCTTCACTGACCCGGAAGCCACAGTCAGCGTGCTCAAAGACTACATGCAGACCGGCCATTTCAGCCGCGGCCCGATGGAGTTCACAGCACAGGCAAGCATCGTACTGGGCGGCAACATAGACTCGGACCTGGAGCGCAAGGCCCCGTCAGCCCGCTATCGCCACCTGTTTGAATCCTTGCCGCCAGAGCTCGGCGCCGACACGGCATTCCTGGACCGGCTGCACGCCTTCCTGCCCGGCTGGGAGCTGCCCAAGATTCAACCCGGTAACTATGCCCAGGGCTATGGCTTCATCACCGACTACCTGGCGGAGATCTTTAACCGCCTGCGCCGGCGCAACTACCAGACCGTCGTGAACGCGCGCGCCGACTTCAGCGGACTCACCGGCCGCAACCAGGATGCCATTCGCAAGACTGCGGCCGGCCTGCTCAAGCTGATCCATCCGCACCGAACCGCGGATGAGCTACCGGACGAGGAGCTCAGGCCGTGTCTTGATCTGGCTGTAGAATGTCGCGGGCGGGTGGTGGATCAGCTCGCAGTGTTGGCGCCGACGGAGTTTAAGCCGGCACATTTTCAAGTCGCTTCGCGTCCGTTCGCTGTTTGATCGAAAGACAAGCTCATTGAGTAGCCGAGAGTGGTTCAGAGTGAATCTAAGGAGCATCAGTTGTCTCAATTCCCGCCAAGTGTTTTCTGGTTGCCACCGCAGCATTGACACTTTCCAGGCCCTGAGGTAGAGTCAACTCAGGGTCGCCTTTCAGCAGCCAATCCCACCGTCCGGCAGACTCCCGCTCTTCCAGGACGCTTGCGGCCCGACAGCAGGCCATCTCACCGAGGCACTCTGCGCCCGGTGCGAGGTGATCTGCTCTCGGGCCGCAAAACATCTCACAAGGAGCGAGAGCCATGTTGCACAGTCCGTTGTTCTCCGTCTGGACGGGAAACTACACCGCATGTGTCGGCTGGCTGCCGGTCATGGCGGGGAGCGAGGTGGGGGTCGAGAAAGTCACCATTTCCGGACGGCCCCTGCAGGCAACGACGATCCATGAGCGGTTGCACGAGTTGCTCACCATCGTCTCACCGCCGCGCCTCTTCGCCTCGGTCACGCCAGACAAGATCATCCAACTTATGACGCTGGATGGCAGCGGCGGCCCGACGCTCGGTGTGGATCAGGTCATCGCAACCTTCTACGAAGTGCCCGGCTTCCCCCGGCTCGAGAGCGAAGCAGTCATCCGCCGCGGCATCGTCCGAGGCGTGCGGGAACGCGCCTTCGGCTTCGTTGGCCGGATCGGCACGGACGAAATCCGCCGCGTGCGCGAGCAGGCCGGCTATCTGACGGACGCCCGGCTGGTGCGCATCGGCGTGGAACTGCCGGAAGATGAGATTGATCCGGCCGCGGCGTTCATCGTGATGCCAGCAGCCATCGCCGGCCCGGCGTCCACGCCGCCACCCACACCCGTTCCCGGCGGCGGCCCACAACCCTCTGTTGTGACGCCGGCGTCAGGGACCAGGGGCATCACAACAGAGGGAGTGCCGGCGCCGCCTGGCGGCGCCGGCGTCAGCCGCCCCACGACCATCCGCCTGTCTCTCCGCATGGCGCGCCAACAGCTTTACGCCAGCTTCAATGCGATCGGCAACCTGGCCGAGAAGGCCGGAACCGTCCGCATGATGGTGGAAGCCGAGAAGACCGACGGATTCGATCCCGCCTGGCTGCGCAACGCAGTGCTGGAGCCGTTGCAAGAAGCGGATGTGCTGGAAGAGTGAAGCAAGGCAGGACCTCCCTAACGGCAGCCGCGCGCCGCGTGACTAAGGATGCGTCAAGAAACAAGTTCCCGCTCTGGCTCGGTCGGAGACCGAGCCAGAGCGGGAAGCGATTCTTTGACAGGCGCTAACCGCCGGCATCCGCGGCGCACAGCGCCGCCAGTTCTTCCATCGCGACCACCCCTGGCCGCGCCACGCGCTGGCTGGTGATGTTGCCCAGGTTGCGGTGGTTGCGATCGGTCAGGTGGATGCTGATGAAGTCCCCGACCGTCGTATCGGCCGGCGTCTGGATCACGAAGTGCACCGGCTGGCACTTCTGCAACGGATTGGCCTCCGTCACCCAGCCGATCCCTCCCGTCATCTGCATCGGGTACCAGCCCGGCGGCCCCTGCAGAGGCTGGCCGCCCGTCCACGGTGGACTCTGATCCGCAAAGAAGATCTCCAGGTCGAAGACGATCCCATGCAGATCATCCGTTACCACGTGCACCGTGATCTGGAATACTCCCGGCGACATTTCGTAGAACGTGGACGACACCCCCGTCAATACTGGCTTCTGGGTGGCTGTTGGCGTCGGCGTGACCTTCGGCGTTGCGGTGCGAGTCGGCGTGGCCGTCGAGGTCGCCGTGGCCGTTGGCGTGCGGGTTGGTGTGCGGGTCGGCGTGCGAGTGAGCGTCGCGGTCGGTGTGCGCGTGGGGGTCGGCGTGGCGGTCGGATCACTGAAGCGCGTGCGGGTTGGCGTCGGCGTGCGCGTGCGCGTTGGCGTCGGCGTGCGCGTGACGGGTTTGTGGTTGATGAAGATGATGATCTTCTCTTTGGGCGGCAGCGGGATGTGGAGGGCATAGCGGATGCGGCCCACCGGCTGCCCGCTGACGTTCAGCAGCGGGATTTCCGCTGTCGGCGGCGACTGGTAGAACGCCATGATCGGCGGGATGGCGTTGATGGCGGCCTGCATGTGCACAGGCGTCGCGTTGTGCAACCGGCCGGCGGCTGTGTCCAGCTCCACGAACACGTCGAAGAAGCTGTCGGCCGGGAAGGGGGCGCGCGGGTCGAGTTGCTCGACGCGCCCGCGCGACGGTCGCTCTCGGCTCTGCCGCAGGGTGATCGGCCCCACTGGACTCATGCCCGTCAGCTCCATCGCCAGGATCTCGGTCCGAATATCGGCCAGGCCGTCGCCATCCTCGTCAGCCGGATCGCCGCGTCTGACCGTAGTCGGACCG
The DNA here is from genome assembly GCA_016876015.1 of Chloroflexota bacterium. GTDB lineage: Bacteria > Chloroflexota > Anaerolineae > CG2-30-64-16 > CG2-30-64-16 > VGOD01. Next base: position 58,436 of record VGOD01000007.1, on the reverse strand, counting down.
TTGAGCACAGCGTCGAAGCTCCCGACCCCAAAGATCTCGGCCGTGAGCAGCGCGCCCGATGGGAAAGTGTCTTCGCCGGCCGGCGGATAGGCGACCGATGACGTATGAACTTCGTTCCCCACGGCATCGCTCAAGTCAATGGTCTGGCACTGCGGCAGGATGCTTTCGTAGCCTGGTCGCATCTCTTCGCGCACCGAGTAGACGCCCGGCGTCAGATCGGTGAAGTCCAGCCAGCCTTGCTCGCCGGTCGTCATCTGGCGCAGCGCAGCGCCCGCGCAGTCGGGTCCGGCGAAGAGCGTCATGGGCCAGCCCGGAAGCGGCTGCATGTGTGGCCACTCCAGCTTGACGACGATGATGGACGGCGGTACCTTGGTCGGCGTGGGTGTGCGCGTGGGCGTGCGCGTCGGCGTCGCAGTGGGCGTTTTCGTAGGAGATCCGGTTACGGTTGCGGTCGGAGTGGGTGTGATCCGGCATTTTCCGAAACGGTCTGCTTGATAGATGCTCTGCACCTCAGCCGGCGTCAGAACGCGTGGGAATAGCTCCACCTCATCCAGGCTGCCGCGCAGCAAGCCCGACACCGAAGAGGAGCGGCTGGCCAGGCGCAGCGGGTTGGGATTCGTCAGCGATCCGATTCGGATCGTGGGGTCGAAGATCCCGACCAGCGCGCCATCTACGTAGAAGCGTCCACCGGTTGGGTTGACGCGATCCACCGTCACCGCGATGTGATGCCACTGCCCATCGGCCACGAACGCGGACGTGCCGTAGTTCGTGCACGCAGACCAGGGGTTGGTCGAGCACGTGGTTGAACCGACGCCATTCGCCAACTGGAAGGCCAGATTGCCGTTGCCCAGGAACAGCGAATACCCCTGGACCGTCGTGCCCTCCAGCCGTTTGTCGAGGACGATCTTCACCCCGGCTGTGTCGGTGGTCTTGATCCAGGCGTCAATGGAGAGGTTGCCCTGGCCGAAGTTGAGCGATGGATGATCGGCCACCTCGACATAATCGTCCACGCCGTCGAAGCTGAGCCCGGCATTGACCATGCCGGCTGTCGGGACCGGGCCGTTGAAGTGCGCGCCGTTGGTTGGGAAGCCCGCGATGTCGGCCGCGGTTGTCCCGGTGGTTTCATCGAGCGGCCACCAGGCGGTCATCTCGAACGGCGGCGCGACACAAGCCCGCGTGGCCGTGGGCGTCGGGGTGGGCGTTCGAGGGTGCTCGCTGCACTGGTAGTAGTCTTCCGTCTCGCCGGACTCATAGCCGCTGGCCGGGCCGCTCCCGTCGTCGGCGGTGGCAGGCGCGCTGGCAATCGTGATGCGCCACCAGAGGCAGTCGTCCGGCTTCAGATTGTAGGGCAGGAAGGCGGGCGTGGTGAAGTTGTAGACGCCAGGACCCGGCAGGGCCAGCACCTGGTTCTGCACGGCCCACTCTGGCGCGGCCGCGCCTGCACACGGCAGCGCCCCGCCCCAGAATCCGCTGCGATCCCAGTCGAACCACAAATTGACATAAGCCTTGCTGGCGGGCGCGCCAGGCGGCACGGTGACGACGTAACTGACAGTCGTCGGCTGGCAGTGGGGCAAGAGCGGATAGGTCACACCATCGTCAGCCCGGTCGCGATCGGGCGTATCAGATGGCGGCCGCAGGTTGTTGACGCCGTCCGCATCGAAGCCGATGTCGGCTTCCTTCTCAGCCGTGATCGCCCATCCAAGCATGTAGCGCACCCTCTGGTTGTAGTGCAGCGGTCCGTGCGGCGGCGACCCCGCAATGTGGACGGTGGGAAAACGCGCAGCCACGCCTGGCGGTCCGCCCAACGGATAGGCGGTCATGCCGATGCCATGGCTGTTGCTGCTGTCCGGCGCGTCGCCCAAATCCGGTACGTTGGTGTACGGTGCGGCGATCACGGCCGGATAGAAGAACCGGAGAACAGGACCATTCGCAGACCGCTCAGGCGCGGGCGCACTGGCAGGCGCATCCGCAGCCAGCAGAGCGGCAGTCTGGCTCAGCCCGACGATCATCAGTAACAGGCCGAGCAACCCGATGAGAGACCAATGCCGATTGCGAAAACGTGACCTTTGCATGAGTTAGCCTCCTTAAGCGAGTGATGCAAGGCGCAGGGTCAGAGTCGAAGTCTGGCGAGGCAACGACTTGGCCGATTTGAACGAGGCTGGTGCGATGTTTGCGCTATTTTTGTAGTGTATATGATCTGCATCGAAAAGTCAAGACGCGTTCGGCCACGGCTCTGGTATTGACGCCAGGAGCGCGGTGTGCTATCCTTTCGCCGTACTTGCCGGAGCAAGGGGACAAGAACGCAGACGAGGGTGGGCAGGTGAGCATGGCGGAGTCGCTTGACATCCGGTTTCTGCCGGCGGATCGTGCATCTTTGGAACAGCGCGCGGCGATCATGAACGCGGCATACGAGGGGTACTATGTGCCGGTGCGTGTGACGCCTGAGCAGTTAGCGCGCTTCGACGACTACCACGATGTAGACCTGGCGCATTCGGTGGTGGTGCAGAGTCGTTGGGAGCCGGTGGGCATGGCGCTGCTGGCGCGGCGGGGTGAGCGCGCGTGGATCAGCGCCGTGGGTGTGTTGCCGGCATGGCGACGGCGCGGCATAGCCCGCGACATGATGACGCATTTGCTTGCCAACGCCCGGTCGTTGAAGGTCAAGCGCGCCAGTCTGGAGGTGATTGCGGAGAACAAGCCCGCGCAGGCGCTCTACCTGTCGCTCGGTTTTCGCGTGCAGCGCGAGCTGTTGACCTGGCGCCGGCCCGCCACTGCCGAGCCGTTGCCGGTTCCGGTCGAGCGGCTGGCCGAGATGCCGTCTCGACGTCTGCTGGAAAGCTATGCCGGTTGGCACGAGCAGCACGCGTGCTGGCAGCGCGAGGGCGCCACGTTGGGCAAAATGGCAGACCGGCTCAAGGGTTTCCGCCTGGATTGGCGAGGCAAACCCACAGCCTATTGCCTGGTGGGCGGCGCCGACAGCTCGGATGGCGCCGTTTCGCTGATGGATGTCGGCGTCAATCCCCAATCGGGGTTGCTGATGCCGGGGCGGCTGCTTTTGCAGGCGCTGGCCGTCAGCTACTTCGGCCGGCCCTTTTCCATCATGAATGTACCTGCCGATGACTCCCTGGGCCGCATCCTGGCTGCGCTGGACTTTCATGTGGCGGTGCGGCAGGTGGAGATGGCGCTGGATCTCTGAACCGAGGAACGTTCGATGCCATCTGTCGAGCGCAAGCGCATCCTGAACCTCTTCGCCCAACACGTCTCGGCCGGCAAGGTGAGATTCTACCATCGCTATGGGTTCACGCTGATCCCGGGGCGACGGGAGGGCGCATACCTGTACGATGTGAACGGCCGGCGCTACCTCAACCTCCACTGCAACGGCGGTGTGTTCAACCTGGGACATCGCAACGCACAGGTGATCGAGGCCGTGCGCCGCGGGCTGGATGCCTGCGACATCGGCAATGGCCACCTGATCAGCGAGCCCAAAGCGTTGCTCGCGCAGTCCCTTGCCGCGTGTCTGCCTGGCGACCTCAAGCATGTGGTCTTTGGGGTCAGCGGCGGCGAGGCGGTGGATGCGGCGCTGAAGCTGGCCCGCGCGGTCACGGGCCGGCCCGGCATCATCTCGGCCCAGGGGGGCTACCACGGCCACACGGGTTTGGCGATGGCGACTGGCGATGCGCGCTTCCGTGCGCCGTTCGGCCCGCCGCCTCCTGGTTTCTCGCAGATACCTTTCGATGACCTGCCCGCGCTCGAAAGCGCGCTCACTCCTGGAACCGCCGCGGTGATCCTAGAACCGATCCCCGCCACCCTCGGCATGCGCTTGCCGGCGGCCGATTATCTGCGTGAGGTGCGCCGTCTGTGCGACCGCTGCGGCGCTCTGTTCATCGCGGATGAGGTGCAGACCGGACTGGGCCGCACCGGCAAGGTCTGGGCCATCGAGCATTTCGGCGTCACTCCCGATATGCTGATCAGCGGCAAAGGGCTCAGCGGCGGCATCTACCCGATCACCGCGACCTGCGTCAATCGCCGGGTCTACCGTTTCATCGAAAGGAATCCTTTCATCCACGTTTCAACTTTCGGCGGCAGCGATCTAGGCTGTCTGGCTGCGCTCGAGGTGCTCCGTATCACGACCGATCGGGCGTTCCTGGCCGAGGTGAACCGCAAGGCGGCGCGGCTGGCCGCTGGCCTGGAGACGGTCCGACACGCGCATTCGTCTATCTTCCTCGAAGTGCGACAGCTTGGCCTGTTCATCGGCCTGCGGTTTGTGGATACCAGCCTGACGCTGGTGGTGAGCAAGGCGCTCTTCGACAACGGCCTGTACGCGATCTATGCCGCCAACAATAAGCGGGTGCTCCAGTGGTTGCCGCCCCTGACCATCGCGGACGCCGAGATGGATGAGGCGTTGGCCATCCTGGATCGCAGTCTGCGCCAGGTGCAAACGCGGCTCAGCTACCGCGTCTTGCGCTTCGTCGCCCGGCGCTTGAGCCGGGAGCCAGTATAGTGTTACCCGCTAACATTCGCACGAAGGGTCTGGTGCTGCATGAAGGAGATTCTTCGCTGGTTTCACGCCGTCAAGCGAGGTTCTGGGCAAACCCTCAGAACGACAGCTATACCCGATAATCTCTAGTTTGGCGGAGGCGCGATGGAGCTTGCCGATCTGCAACGGCTGCACGACGATTATCGCCTCAAGACTGCCTGTCTGCGGCGGCCCGAACGCTGCGCCGACCTGCGTGATGCGCTCAGCGCGGCCAACAACCGGTTGGCCGCGCTGGAGGGCGATGACCTGCGCGCCTTTCTCGAACGCGGCATCCACAACCCCACCAGCGTCGCCTACATCGTGGGGCTGTTCGGCCGGCAGCACGCGATCATCGCACAAGAGCAGGTGCGGCTGGAACGCAGGGACAGCGAAACGTTGGCCCCTTTGCTGGCCGAGGATGTGGCGCTCTTCCGGCGGATTTCTCGTGAAATCCGGCAGCACTACGCCTCGGGCGTGTCGGTGCAGGTGATCGGTTATGGTGAGATCACGACGTCGTTGACCCTCAGCGATCGCTTCACGCTCGACAGCCGCCTGCGGCCGCAGGCCTACGCCTCGGATTGGGTCTTCAAGGCGTTGCCGAAGTTCCCGAACGCCGACGAGCTCCAACGCTATCGCGCGGCGTTTGATCGTTATGCAGACCTTCTGCGACGCGCCGGCCTGGAATTGCCCGCGCAGAGGCTGGTGCTCGCAGGCCAGGATGCATCGGGGTTGCGCGTCTACGTCGTGCAGCAGCGGCTGGATCCACATGACATCGGCAATGTGTTGATCTGTTGGCTCGCGGTCGCGGACGCCATGACGTTGCTGCGCCGCATCGTGTTGCAGATCGCGGCGGTCTACGCGGCGGACCTGGGCCCCATTCGCCTGGGGCTGGACGGCCAGATTTCCAACTGGTGCTGCCCAGCCCTCGACTCCGATCTGCCGCTGCTCTACATTGACACCAGCACGCCGCTCTTTCGTGTGAATGGCGTCGAGCAGATCAACCCCGAGATTTTTCTCAAGAACACCCCTTCGTTCATGCGCGCAGTCATCCGCAGGTTTTTTCTGCAGGACGTGCTTGATCGCTACTACGACCTTCGTCGCGTGCTGATAGACATGATCGCCAACCTGTACAAGGAGCGCCGTCCCGATCTGGCGGAGCCGGCCCTGGCGCTCGTGAACGAGTTGATCGCCCAGGGTTTTCTGCCGGCCGACACGTCGCCGCTGTCACTGGCGGAGGTCAAAGCCTACTACCGCGAGGATGCCTTCATCTGGCGCTTCTTTCAGATCGCGCGGCGGCTCGACAGGTTCGTGACAGAGCGGTTGCTGGGTCGGCGCTACCCCTTCCGGTTGCCGGGGAAGATCGCGCGGTAGAACACCGGTCAAGTCCTCCGGCTGTGTCTTTGCAATGCCCGCCAAACAGGAGTATAATCACATCGTGCGCGGACGCGTGGCTTTTTGGGCAGGTCCGCGCCGTTTTTGCGACTGTATGCCAGGGAGCCAGGGATGCCCGATGTGACCGAACGCCTGGACGCTCTGCGCCAGGCGATTCAGTATCATGCTCATCGCTACTACGTGCTCGATGACCCCGTCATCAGCGACGCGGCCTATGACGCGCTGTGGCGTGAGCTCGTCGCGCTCGAGGCGGAACACCCTGAGCTGGCGACGCCCGATAGCCCGACGCAACGCGTGCCCGGCGCGCCGGCCGAACGCTTTGCGAAGGTGCGCCATCCCGCAGCGATCCTGAGTCTGAGCAACGCTTTTGCGCCGGCGGAGTTGCATGCGTGGCGCGAACGCTTGTTGAAGCTGTTGCCGCAGGAGGCGCAGGCGAGCCTGCTATACGTCGTCGAGCCGAAGATTGATGGCTTGAGCGTCATCCTCCACTACGAAAAGGGCCAGTTCGTGTTGGGCGCCACGCGCGGAGACGGTGAAGTGGGCGAGGAGATCACGGCGAATCTGCGAACCGTGAAGGCATTGCCGTTGGCGATACCGACTCCCACGACCCTCCTTGCACAGGCTCCGTGCAGCGGCCGCGGGACTTCGCCGGACAGCCTTTCGGCGGCCGGCGAGGGGCAAGCGGTTCCTGGCCGACTGGTAGTGCGCGGTGAGGCGTACACGCCGATCGCCGATTTCCAGCGTTTCAACGCGGAGCAGGCGCAGACCGGCGAGCGCACCTATGCCAACCCGCGCAACTTTGCGGCCGGCTCGCTGCGCCAGCTCGATGCGCGCATCACAGCCGGCCGGCCGATCAGGCTGTGGGTGTATCAGATCATCGCCCTCGAGGGGGAGGGGATCGTGGAACCTGCTACGCAGTGGCAGGCGTTGGGTTTTCTGCGCCAGCTTGGCTTTCCGGTGGCGCCCGGCGCGGCCCTCTTCGACGATTTCGAGGCGCTGGTGCAGCACTGCATCGCCTGGGGTGAGACCGAGCGTCGCGCGTTGCCCTACGAGGCGGACGGCCTGGTCGTCAAGGTCAATGACTTCGCGCTCCAGCGGCGACTGGGCTACGTGAGCAGGGAACCGCGCTGGGCGGTCGCCTACAAGTACGCCGCCGAAGAGGCCGTTACCCGGCTGCTGGACATCAAGGTCAACGTCGGTCGCACCGGCACGCTCAACCCCTACGCCGTGCTGGAGCCGGTGCAGGTGGGCGGGGTCACGGTAACGAACGCCACCTTGCACAACGAGGACTACGTGCGCGATCTCGACATCCGCGTGGGCGACATGGTGGCTGTCAAGCGCGCGGGCGAGGTGATCCCCCAGGTGTTGCGTCCGCTGGTCGAGTTGCGCACCGGCGAGGAGCAGGTCTGGCAGATGCCGGAACGCTGTCCGGTCTGCGGCGGCCAGGCGGTGCGCATGGCAGGCGAGGCGGCCTGGCGCTGCGTCAACAGCGCGTGCCCCGCGCAGCTTGTGCGCGGGGTAGAGCACTTCGTAAGCCGCGGGGCCATGGATACCGCGGGCTTCGGCATTCGGCAGGCGGAGCTATTTGTCGAGCTCGGGTTCATCAAGGATTTGGCCGACATCTACTACCTGGAACCGTCGCGGCTGCTGGAACTCGAAGGCTTTGGCGACAAGAAGGTCGCCAATCTGACAGAGGCGATCGCAGCCTCGAAGTCACGACCGCCGGCGCGCTTGCTCACCGCGCTCGGCATCCAGGGGGTGGGCGCGGTCGTGGCCGAAGACTTGATGGCCTATTTCGACTCGCTGGATGTGCTGGCCCAGGCCACGCTCGAAGAGCTGCAAGCTGTCCCTGGCATTGGCCCGGTGCTGGCGCAGAGCATCATGGATTGGTTTGCCCAGGCGCCGAACCAGCGCGTGCTGGCGAGGCTCAAGGCGGCCGGGGTCGCCATGTCTAGGCCGGCGACAAGCCTGGCTGTGGCCGAGGCTCAGTCGTTGGCCGGCCTGACCTTCGTCATCACCGGCGCGCTGCCCTCCATGAGTCGCGATGAGGCCAGGGAGTACATCAAAACGCACGGCGGAAAAGTCACCGATTCCGTCAGCAAGAACACCAGCTACCTGCTTGCCGGCGATAGCCCAGGCTCCAAGCTAGAGAAGGCTACGCGCCTGGGCGTGCCGGTCATAGACGAAGCGAAGCTGAGGGAGCTGGCCGCCGGCTGACGGCTGAATTCACGAAAGGATACGTCACGTTTACCATGCCTGAAACTCAAGCTGTCCAGATCCAATGTCCGAGTTGCCGAACCGTCTACCAGGCGCCGGTGCGCTCGGTGATTGACGTGGGGAAGAATCCGCAATTTCGCCAGGCGTTTCTGGCGGGTCAGTTGAACGTCGCGGTTTGCCCCAAGTGCCGGATGGGCGGTCCCCTCGAATTGCCGTTGGTCTATCACGATCCTGCGGCCGAGTTCCTGGCCGTCTACTTCCCCCAGCATCTCAACATCCCCGAGGTGGAAAAACAGAAGGTGATCGGGGAGCTGACGCAGAACCTGATGCGCGACCTGCCGGCGGAGCAGCGTAAAGGCTATTTCCTCAATCCGCGGCAGTTCTTCAGTCGGCAGAGCCTGAACGATGCCATTCTGGGCACGATGGGCGTCAGTCAAGAGGAGCTCGATCGGCAGCGCAACAAGCTTAAGATGATTGACCAGTTGCGCGTGATGGCCGATGATCCGAAGGGCCTCGAGCTGATGATCAAAGGCAAAGATGCGCAGTTCGACTATGAGTTCTTCTTGCTGCTCTCCAACAGGCTCGCGCAGGCCGAGGCGGCCGGCGACGAGAAGGCGGCCGGCCAGCTCGGCGCATTGCGCGAGAGGCTGATGGCCGTGACAAGCTTCGGCAAGAAGGCGGCCAAACAGCAGGAGGCGATCGCATCGCTCAAAGAGGTCAAATCGGCCGAGGAGTTCCTGGAGAAGGTGGCCGCGTTGGATCCGGACACCGCTGACGCCGTTGCCGTGGCTGCCCGTCCTCTGCTCGATTACACCTTCTTCCAGAAGCTCACCGATCGCATCGAGGCCAGTCGCGGCCCCGCGCGCGAGCGCCTGACCCAGTTACGCGACCGTCTGCTGGAGACCACGCGCAGGCTGGATGAGGCGACCAGGGCAGCCGTGCAGGATTCCACTGCGCTGCTGCAAGAGCTGTTGGCTTCAACCGACGTGCGCGCGGCTGTGCGTGAGCACATCGCCGAGATAGATGATACCTTCCTGGCGGTGCTCTCCGCGAACATGCGCGAGGCGGAACGCCGCGGGTCGCGTTCGGCGCTCGAGCGCATGACGGCCATCTATGAGGAGATCATGTCGCTGATCGAGGAGAGCCAGCCGCCCGAAATTCGCCTGATCAACCGCCTGCTGGACGCGGCCTATCCCGAGGGCACGCGGACGATGCTCAAAGAGAACCAGGCCGAATTGACGCCGGAGACGTTGGAATTGATGAGCCAACTGGCTGAGGAGTTCGAGCAGCGAGATAGCTCGGAGGGCCGCGAGACCGCCAAGCGGCTGCGCGACATCCGGACTCAGGCGATGCTTCTGGTATAGGCGAGATGCGTGCCCATGAATGCAGAAATCGTTACCTCTGGCACCGAACTGCTGTTGGGCGAGACGACCGACACGAACTCCACCTATATCGCGCGGGCGCTGCGCGATATTGGGGTCAACCTCTACTACAAGACCTCGGTGGGCGACAATGTGGAACGCATGGCGTTGGTATTGCGGCAGGCCCTGGAGCGCTCCGACGTCGTCATCACCACCGGCGGCCTGGGTCCGACGGTGGACGATGTCACGCGCGAGGCTGTGGCCCAGGCCACGGGCCGGCCGCTCGTGCTCTATCCGGAATGCCTGGCCCAGATCGAGAGCATTTTCGCCCGGTGGGGCCGCGCCGTGGGCGCAAACAACCGGCGCCAGGCTTTCTTGCCTGCTGATGCGCTCGTCATCCCGAACCCCGTTGGCACCGCGCCAGGTTTCATCGTGGAGACCGACCACGGCACGCTGATCTCGTTGCCTGGCGTCCCGCGCGAGATGGAGCGCTTGCTGCAGGATGGCGTGTTGCCCTACCTGCGCAAGCGCATGGGCGAAGCGCGCGTCATCATCAAGGCCAGGGTCTTGCGGACGGTCGGCCTGGGCGAGAGCTTGATTGACGAACGCATTGATGCCGAGATGCGTTCGTCCAATCCTACCGTGGGGCTGGCCGCCCACTACGGCATGGTGGACATTCGCATCACCGCCCGCGCGGCCGATGAGGCTGAGGCGGATGCCATGATCGCCGACATGGAGGCGCAGGTGCGCGCGGCCATTGACGAGACAGCGATCTTCGGCGTAGGCTCCGACAAACTGGAAGACGTGACCGCACGTCTTCTGGCTGCGGCGGGGGTCAAGCTGGCGGTGATCGAGAGCGCCACCGGCGGCGAGGTGGCCAATATGCTGCGCAGCACGCGCGAGGGCCATGCCGCGGTCACCTCGGCCCTGGTGGTGGATAGTCCCGAGGCGCTCAGCGCGGCGCTCGATCTCTCGCCGGCGAAGCTGGCCGCGTTCGGTTGGATCAGCGAGATGGTCGCGGCTGAGGCGGCCGCCCGCCTGCTCGATACCTATCAAGGCGGCTGGGGGCTGGCCGTGCTGGGCGATGTAGGATTGCCGGACGATGTCTACGGCCGTGATAGCGGCCAGACCTTTGTCGTGCTGGCGACGCCCGATGCCACGATCGTGCGACGCTATCCCTACGGCGGCGGCGGCTTCCTGGCGCGCGCCTGGGTGCGTGCACGGGCGTTGGACATCGTGAGAAGGCAGGCGCTCGTCCGGCTGGCCCTGGCGACTGCCCCAGGGCTGGCGGCTCAAGGTTAGTGGAGGTGTCATGAGCGACATACCCTTCCAACTCAAGCTCATTCAGATCGAAAACCCCGATGGCCTGAACCTGATCCTGGGGCAGAGCCACTTCATCAAGACGGTTGAAGACATCCACGAGGCGGTGGCGACGGGTATCCCTGGCGCACAGTTCGGCCTGGCATTCTGCGAGTCGTCTGGGCCGGCGCTGGTGCGATCATCGGGCACGCAGCCTGACTTGCAGCGCCTGGCCGAACGGAACGCGCTGGCGCTGGCCGCGGGGCATATCTTCATCCTCTTCCTGCGCGATGCCTATCCGATCAACGTGCTCAACGCGATCAAGCTGACGCCCGAAGTGGCCAGCATCTACTGCGCCACGGCGAATCCGGTGCAGGTGATCGTCGCCGAGAGCGAGCAGGGCCGCGGCATCCTCGGCGTCATTGACGGCATCCACACGCAAGGCGTTGAGGACGCGGACGGCATCGCGTGGCGCAAAGGGTTCCTGCGCAAGATCGGGTACAAGGCATAGTGCGGCCTCCCGTCGCAACCCAAGGACTGTCCTTACGTGTTTCACATGCCACGGCCGGGACGCGCTCTGGCAGCGACCGGGGTAGAGACCTGTCAGGTTTCCAGTACGGCGCGCCTTAGGCGTCAAGTTCGCCTCCAAGACCTGATAGGTCTACTGCTCGCAGCGGCGCTGTTGTTGGCCGGCTGTGGCGGGTCACGTCGCTCGCCGCCGACTGTCCGGCCGTCGGCCACGCGAGCCCCCGCGGCGCGGGTTCTGGTGAAGCCCACTGCCGCGGCTACGCCGACGCCCAGGGTCACGCCGACTGCTGTCCCCCCGCGACGCGGCCTACGCCGGCCCACACCGACAATCAGTGCGCCGCCCCCTAAAGAGACGCCAACTCGGATGCCGGTCGGGTTGGACAAGACCCAGAACATCCTGGTGTTGGGGAAGGATCAGCGAGACGGCGACCCCACCTGGCGCACCGATACGATCATGGTAGTGGCCGTGGATTACGCCGCTGAGCAAGTGGGCGTGATCAGCATCCCACGTGACCTCTACATCGAGCTCCCTGGCGTGGGCCAGGCGCGCATCAACCAGGCCGACTACTACGGCGAAGCCATACGCTATCCCGGCGGCGGCGCGGCGCTGGTGCGCCGCGTGCTGACCGAGACGCTGGGCATCTCGACGCAACACTACGTGCGCATCGAGTGGGATGGACTCGAGCGACTGCTGGATACCCTCGGCGGCGTCACTGTGACGCTGACCTGCCCGCTCTATGAGCAGACGCCCGATGCCAATTCGCCAAACGGCCTGGCCGATTGGACGCTGCCGGCCGGTCAGGTGTGGCTGGATGGCGCGGCAGCCAAGAAGTTCGCCATCTACCGCTACGTCACCTCCGATTTCGGCCGCGCGCAGCGCCAGCAGCAGTTGCTTTGGGCTATTCGCGACCGGGCTCTGCAGTTGGATCTCATCCCCCGCATCCCTGAGCTATGGAAGGCGTTGGCCGATAGCTTCACCACCGATCTGAGCGTGCTCGACGCGGTCAGGCTGGCCCGCCTGGGCGCTGGTCTGCGGCCGAGCGCCGTCCATGGCGTTGTGATCAGCGATGACGTGCTGGAACACTTCGTGACGGAAGAGGGCGGCTGGGTGTTGGTAGTCCAGGATGGGGCGAAGCTCGAACAGGAGCTGGCGGACATTTTTCGGGCAAGGCCGTTGGCCGAGCCGGCGCCGTTGACCCCAGACCAGTGTCCCCCGCCGCCGACGCCAGCCCCCACCTTCACACCCACGCTTGCCCCCAGCCCGACGCCGACTGCCAGTGGTTGACAGGAGTTACGCAGTCGTGCGTCATTGCGAGTTACCCATGCCGCGCGGGCGGCATGTCTCTATGCGAGAAACTCCAAGACGACTGGAATTGAGGCTTCAGCCAGTTGCTCTCGTCGTAAGCGCCAGACCGCCTAAAGGCTCGATTCCGGTAACGCCCGGAGTTTCTGGCAGCGGAGCGAAGCAATCTCCTTCGCAGGTGGGAGATTGCTTCGTCGCCCACTACGCTCCTCGCAACGGCAGGTGGATCTCCCACCGCAGATGATCTGCCAACTGTCCGATCGCCTCCGGCGACAATCCTCCCTCGTCCCTGCGATGACGGTACGCCTCTAGCAGGGCCGCCGCCGCGGGCCGCAGCGGTTCGGGCAATACTGTCAGAGCCCACACCCCGCCCTCGTCTTTGGACATCACCTGTCCCGTGCGCAGAAAGGCCAGCGTGCGACAGGCGTTCAGGATCACATAGACCGGATGCGAGAGGTCAGAGGCCAGCCCGAAGTGGGCATCGAGCACATCGGCCAGGATCGAGGCGCGGTAGTCGGCCGTGGGGACCGCGGGGAAGGCGACCGAAATGGGCAACCCGGCCAGGCAGACGCCCCGCTGCCGGGTTACGGTGATGTGGCCGGCCAGGTCTGGATCGCGGCGCGGCTGCGCGTCCCAGCGCGTCCAGTCGCCCCTTGCCAGCGCAGCCGTGACGTGCGCGCGCCAATCCTCGCCATAGTGAAAGTCGTAAGGGGTTGGGAAACGCCAGCGATCGAGATCGGCGCGGGTCAGAAAGCTGATCTCGACCGGCGCGGGCTGGCATGAGACAGCCAGCAGCAGTTCTGCCACGCTGCGCCTCTCCGTCGTGGTCATCGGCTCGCCGGTCACGGCCAGCAGATCGAGGTCGCTGCGCAATGGGTTGAAACAGCCCATGGCGAGCGAGCCGTGCAGATAGACGCCGAGCAGATTCTCTCCCAGAATAGCCTGGAACCCCGCCAGGAGCCGGCCGACCTGCCGCTGCAGATCGGCCGGGCAATCGCTCCAGCCGTGCTGAGTCATCACATCCTATGTGATCTTCCCCACGGTCGCAACATAGATGGCGAATTCATCCTCGCCATCCACGCCCAAGAGCTCATCGAGACGCGCCTGGTCGTAGGCGCCGATGGCGCACGCCCCAGCGCCGATGGCTTCGCACGCCAGGTAGAGGTTCTGACAGACGTGGCCGACATCCATCAGGATGACGCGATGAGCGAGCACCGCATAGCGCCATTCGGTCCGGCCGGGCAGGGCGGTCCAGAGGAAGGTCGCTGCGCTGCCGGTCACGTACTGCCTGAAACAGGCAGCATGGATCGCCTCGGCCAGCCCGTCTTCGGCCTGCACAAGACAGAGCTGATGTTCCAGCGGCAGGTAACGATAGAGGCCGGCCGTCAGGCCCTCGACGCGGTTGACCAACAGATAGGTCTCGAACGGATGCCGGGCGCCGGCCGACGGCACGGTGCGCAGGCTGACCCGGCCGCTATCCATCACCTTCTGTACGCCCTGCGTGGCCCAGAGCAGAAACGATAGCTCCTCCAGACTGAGCGATTCGGCTGTGTAGGCCCTGCGACTTCGCCGGCGCCGGATCGTCTCGATCAGCGGCATGGCGCCCACCGCCATCCGATCCGGCGGGATCAGGTCAATCCGCGGCGCGTCAGGCCGCGCAGACTTCTCCAGGGGCGGCGGCGGGACGCCGCGGCGTTGGTCGGTCGTCATCTGACCCCATGCGCCCCAGTCGCCCGATTTGAGGAACTCACGCTGTTGCTTCATCGTAGCTCCTGGGCCGGATGTCACGGCCTCTTTGTCGGCGAGACGAAGGGGCTGGGGGTCGGAATGACCGACTTGCCCTGGCTGGAGCTCGGCAGAAGCTGTTTGCCAGGGGCGCTCTTCACGGCTGATGTCGGCGTGGGAGTGGGCGACTTTTCCTTCTTGCACCCTCCCAGGCCGAGTGATATGGCCAGCACTGCAGCCACGAGTACTATCGTGCGGAGCTTGTGTACGAGCATGGTTTTCTCCTCGATGCTTTTCTGCTTCCCGGATGATCAGTTGCGACTCAGCCGCGCGCACGGACCAGCAAGATCATCCGCTCGCTGGCGCTCTCGAATGGCCCCAGACCCCAATCTCCGTAGACCGCTTCCAGTGTGAAGCCGGCCTTCTCCAGGAGCAATTCCGCCTCATAGCGCCAGAGATAGCGCAGATCAAAGGCCGCCAGGGTGCGTTTGAGTTGGCCATCGGGGAAGATTTCGTCGTAGATCAGGTTGACGTGCAGGAGCTGTTCGGCCAGGTCAACCGTGCGGCTCAAGAGCTTCATCACGGTCGCGCCGGTAACGGGATCTTGCCACGTCTTGTCCCATTCCAGCCGGCCATCGAGGCTGGCCAACTGCGCCACATCGGGATGGAAGACGTCAATCAGCAGCAAGCCGCGTGGGGCGAGGTGCTTGCGCCAATGCCGCAGCGCAACCAGTTGATCGGCCTGGGTTAACAGGTGGAGGAAGGTGTTCATCACGATGAATGCGAAACGATAGGGCCCCGCGAGCGCCGCGTTCCTGTAGTCGCCCTCCACCAGCGTCACATGATCGGCCGCCCCCGATGCCTCTATCTTGGACCGCGCGGCCTGCAGCATCTTCGGGCTGAGATCCACGCCCGTCATGCGGTAGCCGGCCTCAGCCAGCGGCGCCAACAACCGGCCGGCGCCGCAGCCAAGCTCAAGGAGGGGGCCGCCGGTCTTCTGCGCGAACATCTCGATGGCCTGCAGATCATCGGCATAGTTGGCGTAGTCTGCATCGAAGAAGCGGGCGATGCGATCGAGCACGTCGGCTGTCGCCCGAACGCGATGGTCGCTAGTGGTGTTCATGTCGTAAGTTTAGCACAAGCATAGCCCTGGCCCAAATGTTGAGCAGACATGCCGGCCGCGACGCAAACAGTCAGCGCGGCTACTTGTCTATCCCTTCGCCTCGTGCTATCATGGCCGCATGACTCAAGAACCCGAAATACGCGTCGTGCGCAGCTCGCGGCGGCGGAAGACGATCACCGCGCGGCTGATTGCAGGGGGGACGGTGGTGGAGGTGCTGGCGCCGGCCGGCGCTACCGACACAGAGCTGACGCCTATCGTCGAGAAGCTGAAGGGTCGTTTGCTGCGCCGCGTCGAGGCCCGCGAGACCGCGGACGACGATGCCCTCAGCCGCCGGGCGACCGAGCTGAATCGGCAGTACTTCGGCGGCCGGCTGCCCTTGCGCGAAATACGCTACGTTACGAACCAGCAGTACCGGTATGGCAGTTGCACCCCGACGACCGGCGTCATCCGTATCTCTCATCGCGTGGCGACCATGCCGGGCTGGGTGCGCGACTATGTCATCGTACACGAGCTGGCGCACCTGGAGCAAGCCAACCACGGCTCTCGCTTTTGGAAGCTGGTCAATCGCTACCCCAAGACCGAACGGGCGCGGGGCTACCTGATCTGCCTGGGGCTGGAGGCGGAGGGGGATGAGCCGGGCGAGATGGATGTGGAATGATGCCCGGGACGCTTTGACATGGCCTCAGTGGTCGTGTACAATGACATTACAAACGAGTTGAGAAAGGGTTCGACTTGGCTAAGTTTTACTATGGTGGACAGGCCGTCATCGAAGGGGTGATGATGCGCGGCCGCAAACGTATGGTAGTGGCCGTGCGCGCGCCGAACGGCCAGATCGTGCTTCACGAAGAGCCGCTGACCGCGGCGATCTACACTCGCAAATGGGGCCAATGGCCCTTTGTGCGTGGCCTGCGCATGTTGTGGGATGCGTTGGGCCTGGGGATGCGGGCGTTGCTCTGGTCAGCCGATGTGGCGGTGAAGGAGGATGGCGACGACGCAGTCAGCTTTTCGGGTCCGGTCGCCTGGACTACCGTCGCCACCGCGCTGCTGTTCGCAGTCGGCGTCTTCTTTCTCCTGCCGACCGCAGCCGCCAAGTGGCTCTCTCCCGGCCAGGCAGGCGGTCTGTTGGTCAGCCTGGTCGAGGGGGTCATCCGGCTGACGCTCTTCCTGCTCTATCTGTGGGCCATTGGCTTCATGCCCGACTTACGCCGGGTATTCGCGTATCACGGCGCGGAGCACAAGACGATCAACGCCTTCGAGTCGGCTGCGGAGCTCACGCTGGCTTCGGTCAGGCGCTTCACCACGGCCCACACGCGCTGCGGCACCGGTTTTATGCTTTCGGTGATGATCATCGCCATCTTTGTCTTTGCGCCGTTCCACTTCGATAACGTGATCGTGCGCCTGTTGTCGCGGCTGGTTCTGATCCCGGTCGTGGCGGGCATCGCATACGAGTTCATGCGTTTCACGGCCGCACGCGCCGCTCATCCCATCGTGCGCGTCCTCATCGCGCCGGGCCTGCTGCTCCAGCGGCTTACCACGCGCGATCCCGACGATGCGATGCTGGAGTGCGCCATCGCTGCCCTGAAGCCCGTGTTGGCTGCGGATGGTGTCGAGTTGGCGGCGATAGAGGCTTTGCCGGCACCAGTCGCCGCACCAGCGTAGAGGGCGGGTGTACAAAGACCGTCGCGGAGCAGAGACATGCTCTCATCGGGGAGATCGAGCAGGACTATCTGTACTGGCCGCTGAAGTTCAGGCGCATCTACGAAGACTGGCGCGCGCATTCAGAGTGGGAACGTTCCAACGTTTCAACGTGATACTCAGCTGGCCTCTGCCATCACTCTACGCGATACGTAATACGCAATACGCAACAGGACTTCAACCATGAGCAAAGTCAGCATCATCGGCGCAGGTTTCGTCGGCTCGACCATTGCGCACTGGGCGATGGTCTCCGGCGGCTGTCAGGTCGTCTTGCTCGACATCGTGGAGGGATTGGCCACGGGCAAGATCCTGGACCTGATCCAGGCCGGGCCGATCGCGGGCCATGCGGTGGATGCGGTCGGCACGTCAGACTACGCCGACACCGCCGACTCGGACCTGGTCATCATCACGGCCGGCGTGGCGCGCAAGCCAGGCATGACGCGCGAGGACCTGGTGCAGGTCAATGCGAACATCGTCGCCGCCGTCATCAAAGAAGTAGTGCCGCGTTCGCCGGACGCCATTCTGCTAATGATGACCAATCCGCTCGACACGATGACCTATCTGGCCTACAAGCTGAGCGGCTTCCCACGTGAACGAGTGATCGGCCAGGCCGGCGTGCTGGACAGCGGTCGTATGCGCACCTTCATCGCCATGGAGACCGGCATCAGCCCCCACAACATCCATACCACGGTGTTGGGCGGACACGGCGACGAGATGGTGCCGTTGGTGCGCTATTCTAACATCGGCGGCATGCCGCTCTCCTATTTCCTCACCGATGAGCAGATCGCGCGCATCGTCGCCCGCACCCGCGATGGCGGCGCAGAGATCGTGCGCTATCTGAAGACCGGCAGCGCGTACTATGCGCCGGGCGCATCCGCGTGTCGCATGGCGCAGGCTATCGCCAAGGATGCCCACGAGATCTATCCGGCCTCGGTCTTTCTCCAGGGCGAGTATGGGATGAGCGACATCTGTTTTGGCGTGCCTGTGATCTTGGGCCGCCGCGGCGTCGAGCGCGTCATCGAGCTCGAGCTCAATGACGAGGAACGAGCGGCCCTGCGTCGCTCGGAGTACCTGATTCGCAGCACGATGGCGAGTCTGAAGTTGGAGAAGTAGCGAAGTGGCAGAGACAGCGATGTCTCTGGCTCACCCGGAATCAAAGGAGATTCGTGGTGACTTACCCGGTGAAAAATCGCCGTCTGGCGCAGTGGGTGCAAGAAGTCGCCGCGCTGTGTCAACCGGCGGCAGTCTATTGGTGTGATGGCAGCCGGCTGGAATACGACCGGTTGATGGCGCAGATGGCGGCGGCTGGCAACGCGATTCCGCTGCCGCGAAGACCGAACAGTTTTCTCTTCCGTTCCGATCCCAGCGATGTCGCGCGCGTCGAGGCGCGCACTTTCATCAGCACGTCCAGCCGCGACGACGCCGGCCCTACGAACAACTGGGTTGCGCCTGACGATCTCAAACGGACCATGCTCGATCTGTATCGGGGCTGCATGGCCGGCCGCACGATGTTCGTTATCCCCTTTTCGATGGGGCCGATCGGCTCGCCGATCGCCAAGATCGGGGTCGAAATCAGCGACAGCCCCTATGTGGTGTGCAACATGCACATCATGACCCGCGTAGGGACGCGTGTGCTCGAGGCGTTGGGCGCTGATGGCCAATTCGTGCCCTGTCTGCATTCGGTAGGTGCGGCGCTGGCGCCCGGGCAGGCGGATGTGTCATGGCCGTGCGCGCCGATGGCGCAGAAATACATCAGCCACTTCCCTGAGGAGGACCTGATCTGGTCGTATGGGTCCGGGTACGGCGGCAACGCGTTGCTCGGCAAGAAGTGCTTTGCTCTGCGCATCGCCTCAGCGATGGCCCGGCGTGAGGGTTGGTTGGCCGAACACATGCTGATTCTGCGCTTGACCAGCCCAGCGGGCCGGCGGTATCACATCGCTGGCGCGTTTCCATCGGCCTGCGGCAAGACCAATCTGGCGATGATTCAGCCGACCCTGCCCGGCTGGCGTGCAGAGTGCATCGGCGACGACATCGCCTGGATGAAGATCGGCCCGGATGGCCGGCTCTACGCCATCAACGCCGAGGCGGGTTTCTTCGGCGTGGCGCCGGGCACGTCCAATCGGACAAATCCAATGGCGGCCGCGACCGTCAGGGCGAACACGATCTTCACCAACTGTGCTCTGACCGACGATGGCGATGTGTGGTGGGAGGGGATTGGCTCTCCGGCCCCTGCGCACGCGGTGGATTGGCGGGGCCGCGACTGGTCGCCGGGCCGCGGGGAGCCGGCCGCGCACGCCAACGCGCGCTTCACAGCTCCCGCGGCGCAGTGTCCTGTCATCAGCCCGGATTGGGAGCGGCCCGAGGGCGTGCCAATCGACATCTTTATCTTCGGCGGCCGGCGCGCCGGCGTCGTGCCGCTGGCAACCGAGGCGTTCGACTGGGAGCATGGTGTGTTTCTGGCCGCCACCGCCTCGTCGGAAACGACGGCCGCGAACATCGGTGCGGTGGGCAACTTGCGCCGCGATCCTTTTGCCATGCAGCCATTCTGCGGCTACAATATGGCCGACTATTTCGGCCATTGGCTTGCCATGGGAGAGCGGCTCGGCCCGCACGCGCCGCGCATCTTCTACGTCAACTGGTTTCGCAAGTCGGCCGATGGCAAGTGGTTGTGGCCGGGCTACGGCGAGAACAGCCGGGTGCTCAAATGGATGTGCGAGCGGGTGGACGCCGCCGCCGAGGCGCAGGCGACGCCCATTGGCTATCTGCCAGCGGCAGACGCGCTGGATTTGGGCGGCTTCGCCATCCCTGCGGAGAACCTGACTGAATTGCTGCGGGTGGATCGCCAGGCGTGGCTGGCCGAGCTGCCCGATATCGAGCGCCATCTTGCACGCTTCGGCGCACGGCTGCCAGTGCGCATGAGCGAGCAGGTGCGCCGACTGCGAGAGCGGCTGGAGACGGACCGGTGATGGAGAAGAAGGCATTCCGCTACTACGACCTCATCATGGCCCTTTTCGTGACCGTGCTGCTGGTCAGCAACGTCGCGTCATCGGCCAAGATCGTGGATTGGGGAGTGACGCTGCCGTTGATCAACCTGCCGATGGCATTCGATGGCGGCACGTTGCTCTTTCCCATCAGCTACATCTTCGGCGATGTGTTGACCGAGGTGTATGGCTACGCGCGCGGCCGCCGCGTGATCTGGACCGGCTTCGCAATGGCGGCGCTGATGGGGATCACCCTTTGGCTGGTAGCGCGCATGCCGGGCGAGGCGACCTGGCAGAAATTGACCGGTCAGGCAGCCTACGATGCGGTGCTCGGCGGGGTCAGCCAGGGCGGCATCCTGGTCGCCAGCCTGGCGGCCTATTGGATGGGTGAGTTCAGCAACTCTTACGTGTTGGCGCGGCTGAAGGTGCTGACCGCCGGCCGTTGGCTGTGGACGCGCACCATCGGCTCGACGCTGGTGGGCCAGGGGATTGACAGCGTCGTGTTCGTCGTGATCGCCAGCGCCTTCGGCGTCTTTCCGTGGAGCATCGCGCTGAGCATCATCGTAGCCAACTACATCTTCAAGGTCGGGATCGAGGCGCTTTTCACGCCGATTACCTATCGCATCGTCAACGCCCTTAAGCGGGCCGAGCAGGAAGACTACTACGACGTGAACACGAACTTTAGCCCGTTTAGGGTAACCTGGTAGATTGGTAACTTGGTAGACTGGTAGCTTGGTGGATTGGGAGGTTGGTGACTTGGGAAAGCGGGAGACGAGGAAATCTCTCCGACGCACTGATCTGCCAGCTGCCAGTCTACCTCCGGCTGTCAACATGAATTCAAGCACCCAACCATCAGCCCCTTACCGTTCCGGCTTTGTCGCGGTGATCGGCCGGCCGAACGTTGGCAAGTCCACCCTCCTGAACGCGTTGCTGGGGCAGAAGATCGCGATCGTGACGCCGAAGCCCCAGACGACCCGTAATCGCCTGCTGGGAATCCTCACGCGCGATGACGCCCAGGTCATCTTCGTGGACACGCCGGGCATTCATCGGCCGTTGCACCGGCTGGGAGAGATCATGGTGCAGACGGCGGCCGCGGCGCTTCCCGACGCCGATGTGGTGGTGTGGGTGGTGGATGCTTCACGCCCGCCGACCAATGAGGATCGAGAGGTGGCCGCGCTGCTGGCCTTGGGGCAGTCGCCAGCCCGCCCTGGCCGGTCCAGGGGGCTGGCGCAGCCGGGCTGCTCAGCCCCGGTGATTCTGGCATTGAACAAGTGCGATCTGGCCGCCGAACCTGACGTGGCAGCCGCATACATCGCGCTTGCGCCTGTCCCTGGCGAAGTCGAAGGCCCGCAGGCCGCGTCGGTGTCTGTATCGGCCACGACCGGCCACAACCTGGACCGGTTGTTGGCCGCGATCATCGCGGCCCTGCCGCCGGGCCCGCGCTACTATCCCGAGGATGCGATCACCGATCAGCAGGTGCGTTTCATGGCCGGCGAGTTGGTGCGAGAACAGGCGCTGTTGAACCTGCGCGAGGAAGTGCCCCATGCCGTGGCCGTGCTGGTGGATGACTTCAAGGAGCGCAGCCCGGAGATGACCTATATCTCCGCGGTCATCTACGTGGAGCGGGAGTCGCAGCGGATGATCCTGCTGGGCAAGGGCGGTCAGATGTTGAAGACGATCGGCCAGGCAGCCCGGCAGAGCATCGAGGAGTTGCTGGAGACGAAGGTCTACCTGGAGCTTTGGGTGAAGGTGCGGCCCAAGTGGCGCAAGAGCCCTGACGACTTGCGTCAACTCGGCTATCAGTTCCCCAGGCCCAAGGCGGCGAGAGGAGGCGCGCGCCCCAAGAGAGCAATTCGGAAGTCGTGAGATCGGCGCATCTCCGCGTTTCACATCATCTCATCATAGCCTCGGAGGGTTGCTACCATGGATTTCAACCGGATTCTCAATGGCATGTTGCGCGCGGCGCGGCTCGACAAGAGCTTTTATGAAGAAGTGGAGCACGACGCCAGCTACTCACAAGACGCATTGGGCGTCGTGATCCTGGTCTCGTTGGTGGGCGCGCTGGGCGGGTTCATCGGCGGCCTGGGCGCTGGCATCGGCGCAGCGATCGGTTCGTTCATCCTGCAAGTCGTATTGGGGATCGGCGGCTACTACCTGTGGGTCTTCATCGCCCATTGGGTCGGCACGCAGTTCTTCAAGGGTCAGGGCGACATGGGCGAGGTGCAGCGCGCCCTGGGCTTCGCGTACGCGCCGCGCTTCTTGAATATCTTGAGCTTCATCCCCTGTCTCAACGTTCTCATCGGCATCGTAGCCTGGATCTGGTCAATCGCCGCCGGTTTCGTGGCGATCAAGCAGTCGCTGGACCAGGATGATACGAATGCGATCCTCACCATGGTGGTCTCGGCCGTGGTGGTCTTCGTGATCACGCTGGTGCTCACGATCATCTTCGGGGGCATACTCGGCATCGGGGCTGCGGTGACGAGTGGGCTGTCGCGGTAGGGGCCGAAGCGAAGTCTTGCCTGTAGCATAATGACACGGAAGTAGAACACCATCAGCCCGCCCTGGTGCCGGTCCAGGGGCGCACGCCCACTTTTTCCCCGCAGAGGCGCAGAGGACTATTTCGACCTCTGTGGTCTCTGTGCCTCTGTGGTGAATTATTGGGTTGCGCCGCACGGTGAATACACCCGCTGGACCGGCCCCAGGGCGGGCTGGCCGGCTGTTGGGGGCGACTTTGCGACAGTACCTCGACCTGGTGCGTCATATCCTCGATCACGGCATCCCCAAGACCGATCGAACCGGCGTTGGCACGCTGTCAGTCTTCGGCTATCAGATGCGCTTTGATCTGAGCCAGGGCTTCCCGCTGCTGACGACCAAAAAGCTGCACGTCAAGTCCATCATCCACGAGCTGCTGTGGTTTCTGCGTGGGGACGGCAACGTGCGCTACCTCCAGGAGCATGGGGTGCGCATCTGGGACGAGTGGGCGGACCCCCGCGGGGACCTGGGACCGGTCTACGGCGTCCAGTGGCGCTCCTGGCCAGCGGCCGACGGCCGCGCCATTGATCAGATGGCGCAGGTGGTGGAGTCAATCAGGCGCACGCCCGATTCGCGGCGGCTCATTGTCAGCGCCTGGAATGTGGGCGAGATCGAGAAGATGGCGCTGCCGCCCTGCCACGTCCTCTTTCAGTTCTACGTAGCGAACGGCGTGCTTTCGTGTCAGCTCTATCAGCGGTCGGCGGATGTCTTCCTGGGGTTGCCTTTCAACATCGCCTCGTACGCGCTGCTGACGATGATGACGGCGCAGGTGTGTGATCTCTGGCCGGCCGAGTTCATCCACACGCTGGGGGACGCCCATCTTTACCTGAATCACGTGGAACACGCGCGACTGCAACTGGAACGCCAGCCTCGACCGCTGCCCCAGATGAAGATCAACCCCGCTGTAAAGTCCCTCTTCGAGTTCAGCTATGCGGACTTCCGTCTGGAGGGCTACGACCCTCATCCGCATATTCGCGCGGCCGTGGCGGTGTGATAGAGATAGAGATAGAGATAGAGATAGAGATAGAGACTATACGTCGAAGGTTACTGTCGCCGTCCAGACTCCATCGGTTTCGCTCACGTCCAGATCGTAGTAGGTGACCGCCTTGATGGCCGCGTGCGATGGAAAGCCGTGATAGCCGTAGGCCACCCCGCGCAGCCCCCGATCTGAGATTTCGTTGATCTCGAAGCGCGTGTATAGCGCACCATCCAGTTCTTGTCCCAGCAACAGCCCGTTGAGCCATGCCACCAGCAGATCGGCCGCATCGCTGCCGCTGGCCGTGATGGCGCGGCCGAGGGCGATGGGTAACGCCGGATCGGCGCCTTGCAGCCGGAACATGACGGCCGCCGCACGCGCGAAGAGCTGGCGTTGCGAGACGCCCGTCACGCGGACCGCCCAGTCGGCCGTGTGCCGCAACTCCTCCCAGGCTTGCACGGCCGGCAGATCGGCGTCGTCGCGCGGGTCGGCCAGGGTGCGCCGGGCCGCGGCGATGTCGGCCCGCAGCCGAGCCGATTGGGGCTCGGCGTCTTCCATTCCCCAGCCCGCCCTGGCCGGTCCAGGGGCGTCTCCATGCAGGCGTTCGACAAAGCTGATCCCCAGCCCCGCGTCCGGGCCGCTGAGGTCCAGCCTGGCGCTGGCGGAGGGGTCCAGCAACAACACCTGGCTGGCGGCCGGCTCCTGGTCGTCAGCCATCAGGCTCTCCATGCTGATCAGCGCAGGATATCCGCGCTCATCTTGCCAGACCCAGCCCGCGTAGAGGCCGGCAGCCGGCAGGAGCTTGTCTGTGGGCAGGGCAACCCCCACAGCCTGTCCTGGCCGACGGGCCAGGGTTTGGCCGGCCGGCATGGGCTGACGTCCGGTTTGCGGTTGGGGCCTGCCGTGCACCTCGTAGGTGCGCCCTAACAGCCTGGCGGCGCGATCCACTGCACCCTGGGCGGCGAGCAAGGCGCGCACCCGGCTGCTTCGCACATCCTCGCCTTCCACCGCGAAGCGATGCACGATTCTCACGGTGTAGCCCAATTCCTGGCCGATGGCCTGGAGCCGCGGCGCATCTCCCGCGCGGCCGCGGCCGAGCGCGAAGTCGGGCCCCATCCACAGCTCGTGCACAGGGACCTGGGCAACCAGAGAGCGCATGAAATCGTGGGCGGACTGCGCAGCCACCTGCGGCGTGAACCGCGCCACGACGAAGGCGTCCAGCCCCAGGGCGCCCAGCAATGCCGCGCGCTCATCGGTCGTGGTCAAATAGGCGATCGGCGTCTTGGGGCGCAGCACGGCCAGCGGATGCGGGTCGAGCGTCACCAACACGGCGAGGCAGCCTGCGCTGTGTGCGACCCCGATCATCTCTGAAATCAGCGCCTGGTGGCCACGGTGTACGCCGTCGAACACGCCGATGGTGAGGAAGACCGGCCTGGAAAGAGGTGGGATCGGAAAGCCCAAATAGGTCTGCACAGAGTCTATCTCTATCTCTATTCTATCTCTATCTCTATCTCTATCTCTATCTCTATCTCTATCTCTATCTCAGTCGATATCCCTGTACGTCCAGGCCCGATTGACGAAGTAGTTCCAGAACAGCACGACGCCGATGGCGGTGATCTTCGCCAGGTTGTAGTCCCATGGCTCCGTGATGAGGCGACTGATCACCGTGCGCACCGTCACCAGGACCAGGTTGTTGATGCCCAGGCCGATGACGTTGACCAACGCGAACTGGCCGAGCTGGCTCAAGACAGGGCGCTCTCGACTCTCAGGGAAGGTCCACAGACGATTCCAGGTGAAATTGCTGATGACCGCCGTCGTGAACGAGATGCTATTCGCTACGACTAACCGCTGGTTGGCGGCCAGCGCCGGGAAGATTGGGGGCAGAACCAGACGGTACATCAGATTCAGGATGGCGAGATCTAACACCATGCCAAACGCACCCACTGAAGCGAACTTCAGGAAGCGAACCAACTCCTGGGGCTGCCGGGCGATCTTCAGGCGGTTAATCACCGGCAGCCGCAACGCCCACCCGAGCAAGGCGGGCAGATCATCCTTCGTCATTGCGTGTTCAGCCAAGTATACCTCATTGAGTTCGCAGTCCATCGGGTCGCCCCAGGCGCGAGCAAGCTGCCCAGAAGCAGCGCCAACTGAAGCTGCATGTGTTGTACGAACAGATTGTCGAAGACGCTGTGGACCGTCAGGTATGTCAGCGTCCCCAGCACGCCGATTGCCAGCGCCGGGCGATAGGGGGCGCCATCATCCCCTCTCGTCATCTTGCCGGCGATTCGGCCGACCTGCCAGGCGGCGCTCAGCCAGAAAACCGCAAAGGCCAGCGCGCCCAGGAGGCCAGTCTCAGCCAACAAGTTTACATAAATGTTATGTGCGTGTCCCAGCGCCTGATACCAGTGAGGGAGGGCATAAGATGAGTATGTCGCGGCATAGTTGCCGATCCCCACCCCCAACCAGGGATGGTCTGTGAACATCCGAAGCCCGGACTGCCAATGCGCCAGCCGCTCAAGGACGGCGAAATTGGCGTCGGTGATCTCGGTGTGCGCGGGGTCAGGGCCGGCGATGTACGCGCCGAGATCGCCCAGCCTGGCGGTGATGGCCTCCGGCAGCCAGCTCACACCGAAGACGAGCAACGCGAGCGCCAGCAGGGCGAAGCCTGCGACCAGCGACGCGGCCGCGCGGCGAGCGTGCAGTCCAAGTACGAGCAAGGAGGCGGCTGCCAGTCCAAGCCAGCTTCCGCGTGACCAGCTCACGCCGATGCCGACGATCAACGCCGCGGCTGTCGCGGTGCAGACCAGGCCGATCCACAGATCGGATGGGCGGCGCCGCTGCCGCCAGCGAAGGGCGCCGCACAGGGCCAGGCTCAGCGCGACGGGCGCCAGATACCCGAGATAGCCGGCATAGGGATTGGGTTGCGCAAACGTGCCATAGGCGCGCATGAAGCGATCCAGCAGCACAAAGGCTTGTGGACCGACCTGGCGCAGAAACTGATAGACGCCCAGCCCGGCTTCAAGAACACCGGCCATCAGCAAGCCGCCGACCACCCACCAGGCGCGGCGAGAAAGGAGGATTTGCGCGGCGACCAGATATACCGCCGCATATTCCACCCACTTGAGCCATTCCGGCAGTCCCTCACGCCAGGAAACGGCCTGCGTCAGGCTCAAGCCGCAAACCCAGACAAACGCCAACGTGCTCCAGGTCAGGGGCGGTGCGCGAAAGAAGAGATTTCGCTGCGCCACGCCGCGTGCCAGCCACATCGCTATGGTAATCACGACCAGCAAGTCCACGACGTTGACGCCGCTCACGGGTATTGGGAACAGCGGGCCAAACGGGATGGCCAGCGCCATGACGATCAGCCCGAACGCCGGTTCGACGGCCATCACGACCAGCAGGCTCGCGCCAGCGATGAGAGCGGTTGAGATCCATAGCGGCGCACGCGCCAGGAAGAGCGCCGCGGCGAGCAGGCCCACTAAAGCGCCGCCAATGTTGATTCTGGAAGGGCTTCTTCTTTGGACTGTGCTGATCACAACGAGCCATGATACGGCAAAGGCGAGGGTTTGTCAATTGACGCCTCTGTGGCCTGTGGTATACTGGGAACGATCCGAATTCTATGGTCACAGGAGACAAGGAGCATGGCAAAACGCACGCAGATGCCGAAGAAACCTCGGCCGGTTGGCAAGGGGCAGTCAAAGCCGGTGGGCAAGCCCGCGTCGAGGAGAGCTGCCAGCCCCACCTGGCTGCTTGCTGTGGTGGTAGGGGCTGTGGTATTGGTGGTGGCCGGGGTTATCGTGTTGCAGGTGCAGTCTCAGCAGCGGTCTACTACGCCTTCAGGTCAGATCGGCGAGGGCGCTGCATGGGGGCCTGCCGGGGCGCCGGTCAAGATCGTCGAGTATTCGAATTTCGGGTGTAGCTACTGCAAGTCCTTTGCGCTCGGCACAGGGATGCGGCTGCGCGCCGAGTATGAACCGACCGGTTTGGTGCGGTATGAGTTCAAGCATCTC
This sequence comes from Chloroflexota bacterium, assembly GCA_016876015.1. Taxonomy (GTDB): domain Bacteria; phylum Chloroflexota; class Anaerolineae; order CG2-30-64-16; family CG2-30-64-16; genus VGOD01. The sequence continues at coordinate 30,781 of VGOD01000007.1, read as the reverse complement.
CGGCTGGGCAGCCCCGGACCCGACGATGCCTCGAACGCTGCGGAATGCGCCGCAGACCAGGGCCGTTTCTGGGACTACCATGACATCGTTTTTGCGCAGCAGGGCGTGGTGCGCGATCCCTTCGGCAAGGCGGCCCTCAAGCAGTATGGCGCGCAGTTGGGTCTCAACGCGGCCGTGTTCAATCGCTGTGTGGACAGCGGCCAGCACATGGACAGGGTGTTGCGCGATTCCGATCAAGGTCGCGCGCAACGCGTGACCGGCACACCGACCTTCTTTGTCAACGGCGCGCAACTGGTGGGCGATGTTCCTTATGACCAATTTAAGGCGGCGATAGACGCTGCGCTGGCAGGCGCGGCTAAGTAGCGGTTAGCTCGTATTTCGTGTAGTCATTACGCTATAATTTTAAACTGCTCGCAATTCCTGCCAAGAAAACAAAAATCGCTATGCGAAGCGCGTGGCCGCCAGCGAATTCTGCCTCCCGGCGGCCACGTGAAGGTCAAACGTATGCGCCGATCAGTGGCGACAGCCTGGAGCTAACATCGGAGGGGATGGCCGATTGGTGCGTTAGGATAGCATTACGCAAGGCATCCGCGTGAGGGGAGGGGGGTGCGCCGCGTAACGCCTGCACTGCATTGACCACGGCGCTCTTTGCCACTTCCGCGTTGGCGAGAAGCTGCCGGACGACCATTTCGACCGTCACCGCGGCTTCGGTCTCGTGCCACACATCATAATCGGTCACGTGCGCCATGGTCGCGTAGCTTATGCCGGCTTCGCGCGCCAGGAAAACCTCTGGCACGGCCGTCATGCCGACGATGGCAAAGCCGAGTTGCTTGAACGCGAGACTCTCCGCCTTCGTGCTGAAGCGCGGTCCCTCGATCGTGACGAACGTTCCCCCGCGATGCACGATGTGTCCGGTCGCCGCGACTGCATCGGCGAGAATGCCGCTCAGGACGCCGCAAAACGGCTCGGCGACTGAGACGTGAACTACCACGCCGCCCGTGCCGGCCTCGGGGTCATCGAAGAAGCTCAACTTGCGCAGTCGCGTGCGGTCGAACACCTGATCCGGGACCACGATGTCGCCCGGCTTGAATTGCTGCTGTAGGCTGCCGCAGGCGCTGATCGAGATCAGGTATTCGACGCCAAGCATCTTGAAACCGAAGATGTTGGCGCGGCTGTTGAGCTGCGTCGGGCTGATGCGATGGCCGCGCCCATGCCGCGGCAAGAAGGCGACCGCTGTTCCACCGATCTTGCCGACCACATAGGCGTCGGAGGGCGCGCCAAACGGCGTGTCGAGCTGTACTGCCTGCACGTCCGTCAACTGCGCCATGTCATACACGCCGCTGCCTCCAATGACTCCGATGCGCACCTTGTCCATGAGTCTCTTCCTTTCCGTTGAGTAATTCAGGAACCCACTTCCGTTCCAGGTCAGAATCCGAAGTCAGGTTCGACGCCAGCCTCGTCCAGCACAAGGGCGATCATCTCAGAAAGCTGCGCATGGCGAGTTCCATTGCTGGCCATGAGACCGAACCGCCGCACGACATCGGGCTGGTTGTAGCGCAACGGCCGACTCCAACAATCGGTCATCATGCCGCCGGCTTCGCGTACGATGACATCCGGCGCACACGTATCCCATTCCTTTGTACCCGGATTGGGATGGACATAAAAATCGGCCTGCCCACGCGCGATCAGACCGATCTTCAAACCCACGCTGCCGCTGATGCGTTCTCGGGTGATGCTGAGCCGATCTGTGATGGCGTCTGTCAGAGAAGAACGATGTGAGCGACTAACCACCAGGCGAAAGCGGCTGATCCTCGTTTCGCGCGACACGCGCAAGGGGTGTCGTTCGCCAAAGAGCTCCATGAACGCGCCAGAGCCGCGCGCCGCTGCGTACAGCACATCGTCAGTGGGCTGATAGACCACGCCGACGACGGGGTCATGGTCCACGGCCAGGCCGACCATGATGCTGAATTCGCCGTTGCGCGCTATGAACTCCATTGTGCCATCGAGAGGATCCACCATCCACACGCGCGGTTTGCCCAGTCGTCTCAGATCATCCTGCGACTCTTCAGCCAGGATCCCGTCATCGGGAAAAGCCTGCCGGATTTGGCTGACCAGGTAGGCGTTGGCCGCGCGATCGGCCTCGGTCACCGGCTCGGTCGGGTCCTTCCAGCGCACTGTGGGCGGCACCTGGTAGAACGTCCTGATAATCGCCCCAGCCTCGCGCGTCAGCTTGATGGCTGTCTCAAGTTCTTGGACAAAGCTCACGGTCAGATTCTCCTGGGCGAGTTGAGGGTGTTCCACAGGCGCTGCCACAGCGTACTCCCTTATTCTTCCGCTTCCATGATCAGGTCAATCAGCTCATCGCATAGCTCTTCCATGCGATCGGTGTCATCCTCGGCATTCGCGCGGTGGATGTCTGCAATGACGCCCGAGATCTCGGAAGCAAGTTGGGCGTCGAGCTCTGTGTGTTCCAAAACCCCGCTGGCGCGTTCCAACAGGGCCGAGACGCCGGGATCGAACGCCGTCACTGCCTCGACTTCCTCTTCCTCGTCACGGGCAGCATACACTTCGGCCAGTTTGGCCTGACTCTCCGAAATCTGCTCCGGGCTAAGGCGCTGGCGGTTGGCCTTGAGCCGCTCCGAAACCAGCTTCCCGGTCTTGCGTTCCAGGACACTGACATCCAGGATGCCGTTGACATCCAGGGCGAAATTGACTGTCACATCGGTCAGGCGATCGGGCCGGTTCGACTTGAGATCCTCCACCATGAATTCGCCCAGCAGCGTGTTGTGCGAGGCGATCTGGCTTTCACCCTGGTAGACGCGGATGCGAATATCCTTCTGCCCGGGATAGATCGTCGTGAAGACCTCGCTCTTGCTGACCGGAATCGTCGTGTTGCCGCGCACCAGCCGGGCAAAGACATCCTGTTGCATCTGACCGGTGAAGCTCATGCGCACGGTCTCGATGCCGAGGGAAAACGGCGTCACGTCCACCAGGACCGCGTCAATCTCCTCGCCCGCAATGATGCCAGCCTGCACCGCAGCGCCCAGGGCCACCGCGGCGTCGGGGTCGATCTCGCCATGCGGGTCCTTGCCCATCCGTTCAGCCATCAGGTCCCACACGGCCGGAATGCGCGTCGAGCCGCCCACCAGCAAAACCCGATCTACGTCACGCGGGGTCAAAGAAGCATCCTGCAGCGCCTTGTCAACGCTCGCCAGGGTGCGCTGCAACAAGTCGTCAATCAGCTCAACAAACTCACCACGTTCCACCTCGCGGCGAATGTGCAACGGCTTGCCTTTCTTATCATTGGCGACGTACTCCAGATTGACCGTTGCATAAGGCATCGAGGAAAGCTCAATCTTGGCCTCTTCCGCGGCGCGTTGGAGCCGCGCCCAGGCCTGGTGCTTCTGGCGTAAATCAATGCCATGCGCATCCCTGAACTCGTCGGCGATCATGCCAGCCAGACGCTCATCGAAGTCGTCGCCGCCCAGATAGTTGTCGCCCGCAGTAGCCAGTACGTCCACGACGCCCTGATTCAACTCAATGATCGAAACATCGAAGGTCCCGCCGCCCAGGTCATATACCAGCGCCTTCAAGTGTTCGTCGTTGCTCAGGCCGTAGCCGTAGGCCAAGGCAGACGCGGTCGGCTCGTTGATGATGCGCTCCACCGTCAAACCAGCAATCGCGCCAGCCTCCAGGGTCGCCTGGCGCTGCACTTCGTTGAAGTAAGCGGGCACAGTGATGACAGCGCGTGTCACCGGATGGCCCAGGGCAACCCGGGCAGCGGCCATCATCTCGCGCAGGATGAAGGCTGAGATCTCCTGCGGCGTATAAGTCCGGCCCGCCATCGTCACGTTCTCGCCTTTGCCCATCTTGCGTTTGATCGAACGGATGGTGCGCTCTGGCGCAACAACCCACTGGTTGCGAGCTGGATAACCCACCATCACCTCGCCTTGTGGTGAAACGCCTACCACTGAGGGCAGGAGGCGTTCGTTCTTGACGGGGACGAGCCTGGGCGCGCCGTCAACGATCACAGCAAGCACGGAGTAGGTCGTGCCCAAGTCAATCCCAATAACCCGGTCTTCGTGGTTCATTCGCGTTCCTCTTCTTCCTGAAAATCAGATGAATCTGTTCGGAGTGCGGCCGGCATCACCGCGGTTGGAACCGAGAGCTCGGCCGCCCAGGGTTCGCCCAGGGTTGCCATCTTTCCAAAAGATGGCAACCCTGGATCGCAACCCTGCGCACGCGCCACGGTCACCTCGGCATAGCGGATCACGCGCTCGCGCTGGCGATAGCCCTTGCGTTGGACGCTGACGACCAGACCAGCCGGTACATCGGCGTGGATCTCGGCAGCAACAGCCAGGTGCAGTCTTGGATCGAAGATGCGACCCCGCGCCTCGATCTGCCGGATGCCTTCGGCTGCCAGCAGCGCGACAAAACGTTCACGCACCAGCTCGAGACCTTGCAGCCAGCCGCTGACGGCCTCGGTCGCATCATCGCTCAAGGGCCCAGAGTTGCCATCTTTGGACACCGATGCGGTCCGCAAGCCGGATGCCGGCTCGCCGACCAGCGCGCGTCGCAGCTTGCTCCACACGCCCAGGGTTGCCATGGTTGCCATCTTTTGGAAAGATAGCAACCATGGCAACCCTGGCAACCACCCTGGCAACCATCGCGCCTGCCGCGCCTGAAGTGCGGACGCTTCGGCGTCGGCGGCTGCCTGCGCGGCCGCACGGGTCGATTCCTCCTGGAGCTGCCGGCGGCGCTGGATCCAGGCGCGGCCGTGTTCAAGCGCCAGCTCTAGCCCATCGAGCGCCGGAAGAAAGTCAGCCGCGAGTTCGCTGCGCGCATCGCTGCGCAGTTGGGCCAGCCGGGCCTCATCGTGCGCAATGTACGCTTCCTGGGCTTGCTGCCGACGAGTCGCCATCTCTTGCAAAGCGGCCAGCGCCGCGGCCACGTGCTGCTCTTTGGACTCGCCAAGCGTGTTAGCCTTGAACTGCGTGCGCGTCAGCTTCGTCACGGTCTGCGTCAGATCAGCCAATTGCTGGTCAGCCGTTTCCTGGCGGGTGAGCAGCTCAGCCAGGCGCGCCTCCACCGGCCGCACAGCATCGGCCGAAGTGAAATAGCGCGTAAGCGCGGACAACTGATCGTTGCTGGCCTGAAACTCGATCCACAGAGCATCGAGTTGCGCCTGAATGCGATCGGCTTGCGTGGCCAGACGCACCAGGCGCCCCAATACCTGGGCGCCATCAGGCGCCGCCGGGGTCAGGACGCTGACCGTCTCTGTTTCGGTTTCGCTAGTGGGTGGGTAAGGTTGGCTCATGGAAATCCCTGTGAACGGAGGTCTCGGCCAGACCCAACTCGAAGGCCAGGGCGATGATGTCCGCCTCGTGTACATTCAGGTCCAGTTTCGGAATACGGCGCCTGGGCGCCGCAGGCGGCGGCTGGATCAGAAACAGATCAGCCTGGCTGCGCGCTTCCGGCGTGCGCAGCCGCTCGTAGGCTGCACGGATTTCCTGAAATCTCTCCGGCGCGTGCTCAGGTGAGTATTCGCGCACCAACCTGAAATAGGCGCGCTTGATCTCCGCGTCGCTGGCCCGGCGATCTATGCCGAGCGTCACGTAGGGGTCGCTCGGCCTAGGGGCCTTGCCGGCCGGTTTGGGGGACATTACCAACCCTCCTCGTCATCGTCGTAATCATCCAGGAAATCGGGCAGCAACCCCTGTCGTCCCAACCCCGCCAGCAATCTGCCCAGGCCGGCAGTTCCACCTGCGGAGAGCATCACCTCGGCCTGCTCGGCCAGCGCGGCGACGCCGGAGTCGTGGGCCTTGTTCGCAGTCTGTTTCGCCTTGCGCATCAGCCGCAGGGCGCCCGCCAGGTCTTGCTGTTCGTGATAGAGGCGGTAGCCCGCAATGTAGTCGAGCGCGCCGCTGCCTGGGGCTTCATCGCGGATGCGTTCCTCGTACCATTCGGCCAGATTCTTGTCGCCATGCTCGTGACTCATCTCAAAGGCCTCAATCAGCACACTGGCCGGAGTGCTCGAATTGCGCTTCAGTTCGGCCAGCTTCACCCCCTCGTCGAAGAAGCGTGCAGCCCAGGTCTGACCCAGTTTGCAATCCAACACCATCCGGGCCTGATCCATCCAGAAGGCCGGCAGCAGGCCGGGCATCTGGCGCGCTTGGGGCAGCAACTGCACGACCATCTCTCCCCCGCCGGCGTGTAGCAGCTCGTGGAGGGCTGGCCCGACAGTCTTGGTGCTGTTTGGGTCAGCCTGAAACGCGCGCAGCAGATAGCTGTGCGCCTGTGCGTGTCGCTGCTTGTTTTCCGCGCAAATCCGTCCGAGCTCCAGCAACAGCTTGGGGTGCTCGCCCAGCTCCTTCAAGCCGTCTTCCAGCAGCTTGACTCGGTCTCCCGTGACAGGTGAGCCAAAGAATGACGCCGCGAGGAATGAAAACCGCGAAGACGTCTGGCCAAAAGATGCGCCGGTCTTGGCCAGATAATCCTGCGCCAGTCCCTCGCGCGCCTCCACATTGGTCGGATCAATCGCCAGCACGCGGCGCCACAACGATGCGGGATCGCCGCTCCACGACTCGTGTTGGATGGCAGCCAGGCGCAGCAGCGCGTCAACGTTGTTGGGATCCGCGGCCAGCAGCGCCTCCAATTGATTAGCCGCCGCCCAGTCACGCTCGACCCCGCGCATGGCATCCGCCAGCTTCAGCCGCAGGCTGCTGTCTTCAGGCGCATATTCCGCCGCGGTCTTCAGGCAGACGATTTGCTCGTCAACGTTGTCTATCTGCGCATAGCACTCGGCTGCATGAGCCCAGATAGCCGCGACCTCGGCATCGCTCAAGAAGTCGGGATGATCAGCCTTGCGCGGCCGCCGGCGCACCATTGCGCGCCAGGCCTCAGCCGCCTGGCCCCAGTTCTCCAACGCTTCTTCCGCCAAAGCCAGGTTTTGGGCCAACTGGCGGGTAGACATATGCTCATTCGCCTTGCGCCAGTGTGCCACCGCAGTTTGCCACTGATTGGCCTGGGCGGCTTCATAGCCCAGGTGAAAATACGCCAGGCCGATGGTCTCCTGCAAGATGCTATCTGCGACCTCGGCCCTGAGCCGCTCGGCCAGCTCCACCACCTCGGCCCAGCGGCCATTCTCTGCCAGGCTAGTCACCTGCGCGCGCAGAAGGCTGCCCAGGTTGTCTTCGGACCAGGGCGTCGCCATCCCGGCGGTTTGGGCCGCGGTCCATGCCATACGGGCCTGATCCCCATCGCTGCGCCGCATGGCGCTGACCCCGCGATAGTAGTGCAGATAGCGGCTGATCGGGCGGCGGGTGGTATTCGCAGCCGCGGCGAGCAACAGATCGGCCGGCGCATTCGCCGGGTCGGCCCGCATTTGCCCCAGCGCCTGCCAGATGCGCGGTTCTTTGCCGAGCTGCGGCTGCTGCAACAGAGCGGAGAGCTCGGTCAGCGGTCGCTTGCGAATGATCGTCTCCGCCGCACGCAACGTGTTGGCCTCGGCCGTCGTCAGCCGGCCGCTGTCCCAAACCTCCCCCGCAGCCAGGCGAGCTAACTGACAGAAGTATGCCAAGCCAGGCCGGTTCGCTTCACGTTGGGCAGTGAAACGCCAGGCCTCGGCCGCCTCTGCCTGGCGGCCCAACTGCCACAACGCGATGCCGCGGTGAAAGTGCAAACGCGACGCATCCGGTGTGTGAGTCAAAGCCTGGTCCAGTTCTTTCAGGGCCAGAGTCGGGTCGGTAGCGGCGACTGCGGTGCGGAAATGGGACTCAGCCAGGATATCCTTCGCCGCCCTGGTATGGGCGGGGTCTCTGGCTGTTTTAAGCGCCTGTAAAGCCAAACCGATGCTCTGATCGTAGTTGCTGCGCCGAAGCGCGCGCACGGCCTCTTGCAGCTGGCCGAGCGCGCCCGGTGCGGGGGGTTTGCGGAACTCCTTGGGCAGAGTGATCCGTCCCTTTGGTTTCGCAGCCATGTATCCTTCCTGAGTTCACAAGAAGAAACCCGTTTTCGCATGAAAACGGGTTTCGAAACGCAGTGGAGATGCCGGGAGTCGAACCCGGGTCCGAAACAAACGACCGCAAGCGTCTACAAGCTTAGTTACTGATGTTGAGTCTCACCGGACGGTCCAGCAGTAACCACCGTCCGCTAGTCCGGCCAGCCGATTGGCTTAGGCCCGCTCATCGGCGTCTGCGGGCCGCACCTTACGGTCTCTGACGATGTTCCTCGACGCCGCCTGGCCCCATCGAAGACACCGTGGTCGCCAGAGGCGACCAGTTTGTTCCCTTACCCCTCTCCTACGCAGCCATCGCCATCGCGTTGGTGCGGGCGAAGGGGAAGGTGAACGCTTTGCCAGTGTTGGCTGTTGTGTTTTGCTCCCTTTTTGCGAGGTTGGAGCCCCTCGGCTTGCAGCTTACGACCTATTTGCCCCGTCGAAACCAGTCATCCCCAAGACCGCATCAGTATAACACGCGTATGCGATAAGTGCAAATGTCAATCCCAGTCTTGCTCCTTGGTCACCCGTCTCAGTTCGCGGTCCATGTCGCGTTCGGCCACCGCATCGCGTTTGTCGTATTGGCGTTTGCCGCGCACCAGCGCGATTTCGATCTTGGCCCGGCCGTTTTTCAGATACATGCGGAGCGGCACGATGGTCCAGCCCCGCTCCGCGACTTTGCTTTGTAGCCGGCGGATTTCACGTGCGTGCAGCAGCAGCTTGCGCTCGCGGCGCGGCTCGTGGTTCTCTCGATTGCCGAAGTCATACGGGGATATGTGCACGTTGAGCAGCCACGCCTCGCCCTTGCGGATTTGCACATAGCCGTCGCGCAAGTTGACGCGCGCTGCGCGTACCGATTTGATCTCGGTGCCCGTAAGCGCAATGCCGGCTTCGTAGCTATCCTCGATAAAGTAGTCATGCAGCGCCTTGCGATTGCTGGCGATCTGTGTGAGCTCGCCCCCGCTATGCCGTGTCACCGTCACTTGCCTTTCAGCAGGTATTCGACCGCGCGATCCAATTGGGGATCGCGCTTGGCGGCCACATCCTCTTTGGTCAGCGGAACAACGATATCCGGTTGCAGACCCGTGCCATGAATCCCGCGATTCTTGGGGGTGAACCAGCGCGCGATGGTAACGCGCAGTTGCGAGCCATCGCTCAGGTTGTTGGGCACCTGCACCGAGCCCTTGCCGAATGTCTTTTCGCCGATCAAAACGCCCGATCCGACATCCTGAATCGCGCCAGCCACGATTTCCGATGCGCTGGCGCTGCCGGCATCTATGAGGACTACCAGCGGCGTTTTGCCGAGCAGGAAACTGCCCTGGCGGCGGAAGATGCGCTCCTTGCCATCCTTCGTCCGCTCGATCACGATGTTGCCTTCGGGCACGAAATAGGACCCGATGCGCACCGCGCTGTCCAGCAGCCCGCCAGGATTACCGCGCAGATCGAGGATCAGCCCGGCCGGTTTGGCGGCCAGCGCCTCCTTCATCGCGTCTGCCAGGCGCGCTGGCGCCACGCTGCTGAACTCGCTTAGGGCGATGTGTGCGATCTTGCCCTCTCCCAGCGTCTTGGTTGTCACGGTCGGGATTTCGATGCGCGCCCGCGTGACGGTGATATCGAGCGGCTGTTGGCCCTCGCGACGGATGGTCAACACCACGCGACTGTCCTTCGGACCCCGAATCAGGCTGATCGCTTCGGTGAGGTTGAGCTTGGTGATGTCTTTGCCATCCACCGCGATGATGACATCGCCGACTTGTACGCCGGACTTCTCCGCAGGCTGACCGGCGAACAGATAGCGAATGCGCACCCCGCCGCCCTCGGCGAGCTCGACCCCCGCGCCGATCCCCTCGAACTGTCCCTGCATATCGGAATTGAACAGGGCAGCCTGTTTGGGATCCACAAAGGCCGTGTTCTGGTCGCCCAGCCGTTCAACCAACCCGCGAATGGCGTTGTAGGTGACCTCTTTGCTCTCGGGCAGCTCGCCGTAGAACTGCTCTTGCAGAAGCTTCCAGACCTCCTCGAATAGCGCCGTATCTAGCCCGCTGGGGCCGCTCTTCTTGGTGGAGTTGCCCGCGGTGGGAGCTGGCTTGATTGTGGGCGCAATCGGCTCTTCGGTGGGCGTGGGCAGAGGCGTGGCCGGCGTAGGGATAGACGCAGGGACTGTCGGTATGAATGTCACAGTGGGCAAGGGCGCCGACTCGACGGTCACAACCGGCTGGAGCTGCCGAGAGCTGGCCGGCGGGCTGGCGGCGCGCACGCCGACACTGACGCCCACGCCGAAAGCCGCCAATGTCAAGATAGAAGCCGCGACGAACACCAAGAACACCTTCACGAAAGCGGTCGTCCCGTTGTTGCTCATCTTCCTCACCTGTCTATGCGCTCATCTCTAGCGTTGGCCCTGCAGCCACGCTACTGCGCGCGCGAGTTGGGGGTCACGTCCAGCATCGCGATCTGCGCTCGTGATGCCGACGACGATGTCTGGCTGGAGGCCAGCCTTGTCAATCTGGCGGCGATCTGACGTCAGCCAGCGCGCCACTGTCACGTGCAGGGAAGAGCCGTCGGGAAGCTCGTGGACCTCCTGCACCGAGCCTTTGCCGAAGGTCTTCTCGCCGACCAGAACTGCGCCGCCCTGATCACGCAACGCACCCGCCACGATCTCTGAGGCGCTGGCCGTGCCGGCGTCCACCAACAGAATGATCTCCCAGTCATGCGCCGGACTGGCCACGAACTTGACAGGGTAGAACCGCTCATGGCCGCCGCGGCGCACCTCGCGCAGCACGGTTCCTTCGCGCAGAAACTGGCTGGTAGTCTCGACCGCGGCGTCCACCAGGCCGCCGCCGTTGCCGCGCAAATCCAGCACGAGCTTCTGAACGTCCTGCGCGGCCAGGTCGGCCAGCCCAGCCTTGAGTTCCTGCCCGGTGCGCTCTCCGAAGAGCCGGATGCTGATATAGCCGATGCGGCTGGCGGCGTCCAACATGCGCCATTCCACGCTAGGCGTCTCGATGCGTTCGCGCACCACTGCGATTGTGAACGCATCCGGCTGCCCCGTGCGGCGCAGGGTGAGGATGACCTTGGTTCCCACATCGCCGCGAACGAGCGCAACCACCTGTTCGACGGTCATCGCACGGGTGATGGCTGCGCCATCCACCGCCAGCAACACATCGCCGTCACGCACACCAACGCGCGCGGCCGGCCGGTCGCGCATGGTGATCAGCGTCAGGTCACCGACCTCGTCACGGCGCATGTAGGCGCCGATGCCGCCGAAAAAGCCGCGCAGCTCATCACGCTCCACTTTGCGCGGGGCCGGCTCTATGAAAACCGTGTAGGGGTCCCGGTAGCTGCCGACCAGGCCGTGGATTGCGCCATAGGCCTGCGCTTGAGGCGGCGGCGCCTCTCCCATGAATTCATCGCTCAACAGGTCGCGCACTTGCGACAACAGCGCAAACCCGGACGCCTCGCTCGCTGTGCGTTGGCCGCAGTTATCGCCAAGGGCGTAGCCGCCAGCGAACGTCGCCCCCAGCAGGAGAACGGCCGCGATGGCGATACCGAGAAGGTGACGTCTGCTCAAGTCAACGGGCTTCATGCTTCACGCGTACAAATTGACATAATGGATCAGTTGGTCATCTTGCAGGGCAGGCCAGCACGCTCGTCAGAATGCACGCCGGCGGTCATCAGGATGATCACACAAATAGCGGACGTTTGCCGTAAGGCGCGTCACCAAAGCGGCCTGCAGGCGTCGCGAGCATTGTTTCGGGATTGCGCCGGAACAGGCAAGAGGGACTCCCTTGTGCCAGCCTTTCCCTTTCAGGGTTATGTCGAGTCGCGACGGGGGGGCAAGGCAAGAATTCACATAACATCTATAGTGTGAACATGCTCACTGCCGCGCAAAGATGACATAATACTCAACGGAAGTATTCGATGGGCCACCCCCGTTGCACTGCGATGCGCGTCAGCTTCCGGCTCGGATTGACCGCGACAGGATGCCCCACCGCCTCCAACAGAGGCAGATCGTGATGGCTGTCGCTGTAGAAGAAACTTCGCGTCAGGTCCAATCCGTGATCCGCGGCATAGGTCCGCGACATGGTCACCTTGCCCGCGCCAAAGCAGGCCGGCTCATCCACTCGACCGGTGAAATGGCCGTCTACGACCTCCAAGCGCGTCGCCAGAAAATGACCGTCCAGGGCGAGCGCGTTCGCCACCGGTTGCACCGCATAGATCGTTGCGCCGGAGACAATCGCCACATGATGCCCCTGCTCTTGGTGCCATGCCACCCGCTCACGCGCGTCCTGGGCGATATAACGCCAGAGCATAGCATCGTACCACTCTCTGCTCAGTCGCCAGGCCTCTGCTTCGCTTGCGCCTGCCGCCTGCGTCATCAGACGAGCCATGAGCCGCGGGTAATCCCAGACGCCGATCGCATAAAGCCCGATCAGGCCCAGAATTCTCAGCCAACGCGTCCACGGGATATAGCCCACCTGCAGCAGATAGCGCAGATATAGCATCCCCGAACTGCCCTTCAGCAGTGTGTGATCCATGTCAAACAGCGCGCCGATCCTGGAACCAGCCATCTTCAGTCCTCAGTTGCGGCCGGTGCGACCGGCGTTTTCGCCGCGGGTGGCCAGGTACGATTCGAACCGCGGCAGAAGCCTGGAAGGGAGCTTCCCCGCCACATGTGTGCCATCAGCCCGATGGTCCTCGCGGGTGATCACCCCGCGGCGATGGAAGAGCGCCAGCAAGTCACCGCGCGCGTATGGCAGTACCGCCTCCACCGCCATCAGTTCCTCGGTGAGCACCTCCTCGACCCGCGCGAGCAGCTCCGATACCCCCTGCCCTGTCAACGCCGAGATGGGCACGGTGTTGGGCAAGCCGTCCAGTTGCGTGCACGCCGCTTCTGCGTCCGGCAGCCGATCTATCTTGTTCAGCGCAGTGACAATCGGCTGTTCCGTTGCGCCGAGATCGCTGAGGACCTCCATCACCGTGATGACTTGCTGTTCAGCATTTGCGTGAGTTATGTCAACCAAATGCAGTAGCAAGTCGGCTTCGGTGATTTCCTCCAGCGTGGCGCGAAACGCCGCGACCAGCGTCGTGGGCAGCTTCTGTATGAAGCCAACCGTATCGGTTACCAGGACCTCCCTACCCCCAGGCAAAGCGATGCGCCGCGTGGTGGGATCGAGTGTGGCGAAGAGCTGGTCGGCCGCGTAGACGTTGGCGCCGCTCAGCGCGTTCAGGAGCGTGGACTTGCCGGCGTTGGTGTACCCGACCAGGGCAACGATCGGAATGGACTCGCGCGAGCGGCGACGCCGGTATTGCGCACGATGTGTACGAATGGCTTCCAGCTCTTGTTTCAGATGTGCGATGCGCCGGCTGATCTCGCGGCGATCCACCTCCAACTGCGTTTCACCTGGTCCGCGCAAGCCCACGCCGCCCGCCCCACCGCGTCCTGCCGCGCCGCCGGCTTGCCGGGCCAGGTGGGTCCAGGCGCGTGTCAGGCGAGGCAGGCGGTATTCGTACTGAGCGAGTTCCACCTGAAGGGCACCGTCTCGCGTGTGAGCGTGTTGGGCGAAGATGTCGAGGATCAGCGCGGTGCGATCCAACACCTTGACCTGTTGATCGCCAATGGCGCGTTCGATCTCTCGCTGCTGGGCCGGCGACAGCTCCTCATCGAAGACGATCACCCGGGCTTGCGTATCTGCCTGCAGAGCGATCAGCTCCTCGACTTTACCGGAGCCGATCAACGTGGCGGGACTGGGCCGGTCTAGCCGTTGCTCCAGAACGCCGACGACCTCCAGTCCCGCGGTCTCAGCGAGACGAGTCAGCTCTGCGAGCGAATCCTCCAGCCTCCAGATCGATCGCGAGCCCTTGATCTCGACGCCGACCAGCAGAGCTGTCTCCTCGACTGGAGCGACGTCATATACGCGCGTGCCTCTCTTGTCTCCCAATGTCACTTGCTCTCCAAGAAAACCTTCAACACCCGTCCCACACGCTCCAGGGAGGCTGGCGCGACTTTGTCCGCGGTATCCTGGGTCGTGTGATACCACGGATAGTCGAAGTCAATCAAATCTACGGCCGGTATGCCTTTCCGCAGGAACGGCGTATGATCATCGAGCATCGCCCACTTGTACTCGGGAATGAAGAAGGCCCGGTATCCGAGTCTGGCCGCGATTTCGAACAGTCTGTCTTGCAATCCGGCAGTTGAGTTCCGCTCCTTGTAAATCTGTTGATCCACGTCTCCGACCATATCCACGACGATCACGAATTCCGGGCGAATCTTCAGGTTCTCGGCCATATAGGTTGAGCCGACGATGAATTCCCACTCGTCCAGCCGGCCGTTGTCCTCGGCATCGAAGAAGGTGAGCCAGACCTGGTTGGACAACTTGCTCTTGTCGAGCGAGCGCGCCAGTTCCAGCAGGACGGCGACCCCGCTGCCGCCATCGTTGGCGCCCAACACAGGCTCCTTGCGTCTGGCTGGCTCCGGGTCGTTATCAGCCTGACGCCGCGTATCATAGTGAGCGCCGATGAGTCCTACTTTTCCACTGCCCGCCTTGCCAATAATGTTGCGCCCCACCACTCCCTTGTATGTGAATTCCTCGATTTCCACCTGCCAACCCATCTGTTTTAGGTGTGCAATGATGTAATCTCCGGTCTGCCGACTGGCCTTCGATCCTGTCGGTCGGGGCCCAAAATTAACCTGAGCCAGCACATGGCGATAGGCAACCGCCCCATCGAACTGTCCTACCAACGGAGTTGGCGTAGGCGGCGGCTTGGGTATGAAGCCATACCCCACCACGCCATACCACCCCAACAAAACGGCGAATCCTGCTAGCAGGACTGCCTCCAACCAGCGCTCCCGTAACCAGGTCGCCAAACGCACTGATTTTCGCATAGTTTGTTTTTTCTTAGAAGTATGATCTGACTGGTGGTTTTGTAGTGTAATGACTACACGAAAATCCGATCACGTGTCACGTCGCTCCCGAAAATCCAGTCGCAGAGGTGTACCCTCGAACGGATAGGCCGCGCGTATGCGGTTCTCGAGATACCGGGCATACGTGAAATGCACCAACTCTCGATCATTGACAAAGACCACGAAGGTCGGCGGCGAAGTCTCAGCTTGGGTTGCGTAAAGAAACTTCAGTTGCCGTCCACGCCGATTCGGCGCCGGGTGTTCCATGACCGCTTGACGGAGCAGGCGATTGAGCTCAGCCGTTGGGATGCGGAACCGCCGTTGCTCCACGATTTCCGTCACCAACGGCAGTATTTTGCTGACCCGCTGCCGCGTCAGCGCCGACACGAACAACACCGGCACGTAGTCCAAGAAACGCAACTGCTCTCTGATCTGACGCGTAAACGCCAGCACCGAATCGGATGCCTTGTCTTCCACCGCATCCCACTTATTGACGATCACGGCCACGCTCTTGCGCGCCTCCAGGATGAACTCAGCAACATGAGCATCCTGGGCGATCACACCTGCCGTAGCATCCAGCACCAACAAAGCCACATCCGCGCGCTGAATGGCATTGATCGCACGCAATACACTGTACTTCTCGACGCCGCTCTCCACCTTCCCCCGCCGTCGAATGCCAGCCGTATCAATCAACACAACCTCTTGCCCTTCCCAGAGCAGTTCAGTGTCAATCGCATCGCGGGTCGTGCCAGGGATCGGGCTTACGATCACTCTGTCCTCTTGCAGCAACGCATTGACCAACGAAGATTTGCCCACGTTGGGACGGCCGACGATGGCGATGCGCACCATCGTATCCTCCGGCTCCTCGGCCACGACCGGGATGTGCGCCACGATGGCATCCAGCAAGTCGCCCGTACCTGTGCCATGCAGCGCAGAGATCACATAGGGCTCGCCCAGACCCAGCTCGTGAAACTCCACTGCGGCATTCCGCCGGGCCTCGTTATCAGCCTTGTTGGCGGCCAGAACTACGGGCCGCGCGGAGCGACGCAGCAGGTCGGCCACGTCGCGATCTGCCTCGGTCAGGCCGTCACGGGCGTCTACCAGCAGCACGACGACGTCTGCCTCATCTATGGCCAGCTCAGCCTGCGCACGGATTTCGCGGGCAAAATCGCGCGAGGACAGAGACAACGTTTCCGGACGGCGTTCTTTCTGCGGCGCTTTGTCTGTGGCCGCCACGTCTATTCCGCCCGTGTCCACCAGAAGGAATGCCCGGCCTGTCCACTCCGATTCACCGTAGAGCCGATCGCGAGTGGTGCCAGGTTCGTCCTCGACGATCGCTATCCGCTGCCCCACCAGACGATTGAACAGGGTGGACTTGCCAACATTGGGCCGCCCAACAAGAGCTGCAATCGGCTTGCGCATCGCATACCTCACTACGGCTGCTTGGGACGGCTGCCCGTGGGCAGCCCCGTTGGCGTCCCCGTGGGAGTCAAGGATGCCAGGGAGTCAAACACCCCGCGCGAAAGCATGCCGAGGGTCGGCGTGAGTGTAGGTGTGGGTGTTGTTGTGGGCGTGGGTGTACTCAGCAGCCCGATGGTGACCTCGATGGTCTGTGGCGACAGCCCTTCGACCTTGATGCCCTCAGGCGGCGGAACCCGCGGCTCGACGACGTGTGTTCCAGGAGCCAGACCAGTCAGGTCAAGGACAACGGGCACAGCGTCGGGCTTGAGAGCATCGAGTTTAGGCACCGGGCCGGACAAGAACACATTCACCTCGTTCAGGGTCAATACATATGTCAACCCGGGTCCGAGTCCCTGGATGACCGGCCGCCGGCGCACGGTCTGCGACCCGACAATCGCGGAGATGCTGACCCGTACACTGACGCTCTGCGGCCCCAACGTCGAGACGTGTTCTGGCAGTCTAAGCGGCACGCGCTCGACGACATCGCTATTGGCCCGGGCGATATCCACAGGCACAGTAATGTAGCCGCTCAACCCGGAGATGACGGCGGGATCCCCAAAGACCGTGACGAGCTTTGGATCGGCGTTCACCCCGCTGAGAGTATAGCCGCTGGCTGGTTGGCCATACGGCTCGACCAGAATCGCCACTTCGCGGTAGCCCGGCAATTGCACCACCGGCACGGTGACAGCCACCTCGCGCGGCGTCACATTGACAAACCCGATCGTCTCGCCGGCTGCATTGCGCACCCACACACGCAAGACGCGCTCGACCGTCGCGCGCGCGCCGCGCAGGTACATGTCCGTAGCGGCCGACTCGACCTGTTCCACCACCGACGCGGAGCCCTGCACCAGCACTTTCGTCGGTGAGATGACCGGCGACTGCCAGTCATAGCCGAACGCCGGCACATCCAGGATATTCACGTAGACAGGCACGGCCTTCTGGCGCTGTTCCTCAAGCCACACACGAATCACCGGCGGATCCACAGTTAGCACCTGGACCTGGGGCTCTGGCGACTTGACCTGGACGCGAACATCGTACTTGCCGGCCTGCAGTCCGCTCAGATCTACCCAAGCCGTGAAGTCGCGCGCCTTAAGGTCTTGCCAGCGCCGTTTGGGCGCACGGATTTCCACCCGCACCTGACTCACCATCTCGCCAAAGACACCCAGGGTTTCAGGCAACCCCGCCCGACTGATAGCAATAGGCTGGCTGAACCAGTCGCGCGGGTGCTCCTCGCGCACCGCAATCACCCACACGGTGATCGCCAGCACGAGCGCCAGGATTCCAGAGCCGAGATTCGAGAACCAGGCCTTCATCATCTACGCGTCATTCCCCAACAAGCGCCGCGGACGGTAGAACATTTGCAGCATACGTCGCAGGCGCGCCGAATCCAGGCGGCGCACCATGCGGCCATGCCGGGCGATCGAGATAATGCCCGTCTCTTCCGAAACCACGACAGCCAGGGCGTCATTTTGTTCAGTGATGCCCACGGCCGCGCGATGCCGTGTGCCCAGCGAGCTATCGGAAAGCACACGCGACGTCAGCGGCAGCACGCAACCGGCCGCAATGATCTGATCCTCGCGGATTATCACTGCGCCGTCGTGCAAGGCCGTGCCCGGAAAGAAGATCGTGGAGAGCAACCGCGCCGACACATTGCCATTGACTCGTTCGCCGAACTCGATGTGCTCCTCCAGGCCTGTATCCCCCTCCAGTATGATCAAGGCGCCGGTGCGCTCCCTGGCCAAATCCTCAACGGCCTGCACAATCTCAAAAATCACGCGTTGGGCGGCGGATTCGCGGCTTGACCGGCCCAGCATCAACCCTGTGCGGCCCAATCGCTCCAGAGCTCGCCGCAGTTCCGGCTGAAAGATCACGGGGATCGCAACCAGGATCACCGGCAAAGAGTTGCGAATCAGCCACCCAAGCGCGGTCAATCGGCTCGCAGCTAGTAAGATGACCAGAGCTACGACCAGAATCCCGCGCAGCAACGACACTGCCTGGGTACCCTGGAAAAACCGCAGGAGGCCATAGAAAATCAGAGCCACCAGGAAGATGTCAATGACGCTGGCCAGCGATATTTGCGGCCAGATGCCCGCAAACTCGGCTGTGATTTGCTGCAGAAGGCTGCTGATCAGTTCAGGCACGAATCAGTCTCGCAGACCTGTCGCTCACCATCAGTCGGCCAAGAGATCCGCCAGAATCGCTTTCTGTGCGTGCATCCGGTTCTCGGCCTGATCGAAGAGCACCGACTGCGGCCCATCAGCGACCTCGTCGGTAATCTCCTCGCCGCGGTGCGCAGGTAGACAATGCATCACGATAGCTGTTGCTTTTCCCGACGCGATCAGTTGCGCATTGATCTGAAATGGGGGAAACACCAAGAGCCGCTGCGCTTTCTCGGTCTCTTGCCCCATGCTGGTCCACACATCTGTGTAGATCACATCCGCGTCCGCCACGGCTGCATGAGGATCGTGCGTGGTCACGATCGTGCCGCCGCTTTCTGCGGCGAACTTGTGCGCTTGTTGCAGCACGAATGGTTTCGCCTCATAGCCGACAGGCGTCCCAACGCTGATGTGCATGCCGAGTTTCGACCCACCGAACAGCAATGAATTGACGACGTTGTTGCCATCACCTACATACGCCAGCTTAACCCCAGACAGTCGCCCCAGTTTCTCCCAAATCGTGAAGAGGTCGGTCAGCCCCTGGCACGGATGCGTGAGATCGGAAAGACCGTTGATCACTGGGACTCGCGCATGACGCGCCAGCTCGACGACATGATCGTGCGCAAAGACGCGCGCCATGATGCCATCCATATAGCGCGCTAGAACGCGCGCGACGTCGGCTACGCTCTCGCGGCCCCCCAAACCGATCTCATTGGGCGAGAGATAGAGCGCGTTGCCGCCCAGATGCAACATCCCCATCTCGAAGCTGACCCGTGTGCGCAGAGAGGGCTTCTGGAAGATCATGCCAAGCGTCTTGCCCTTGAGCAGCGGCTTGTTCCCGCCCGCCTTCCATTCAGCCTTCAGATCTCGGGCCAACTCCAACCAGGCCCACAACTGCCTGGCGCTGCAGTCCGCCAGGCTGAGGAAATCACCCTTCTTCGTCATTCCAAAGACTCCTTTATTGGTTCGTACAGAATGGCATCAAGCCAACCGTATCCTGGCCGCGATGGCCGCCAGGATCATCGTGGCCCACCACCAGGGAGCGCTGCGCGCCAGAAAGAGGCTGACATCTTGCACGGCCGGGCCTACCCGTGCCAGCCACCAGTATGGCGGCGCCAGCAAGCAAGCGGCCACTGCCGCAGCCACAGGTTGTCGCAACCAGATCAGCGCAGCCAACACGGCAGCCTGGCCCAACCAGATCCCGCGCGTCCCAAGTCCCAGGTAAGCCCGATGGACGCGCCACTGAAGGGTCGCGAACGCAACCATCAGCACACCCGGCGCGAACCAGGCTACCGAATCCTCCGCAGTTATGTTAACTCCAGCCAGCGTCACGCCGAGCATCCACGGCAGAGCCGTGCCAACCAGGCTGTGACAAAGGGCAGGCCGGAAACCGCGCTGCGCGATGCTCCATGACCAGAACACGACAAGAATGGCCGCACAACTCAGCAGAAATGCCGGCAGACCGAGTAGGAGCCCCAGTACAACGATCAGCGCCAGACCGACCAACAGCTCGTGCCAACTCGACGCCGCGCTTGCGCCGTGGATCGCGGCCATGTGCTGCAACCTGGTCCGAATACGCGCTAACAGAGCGCCGGGCTGCGCGTAGGGCGCAAAGCTGGCAAACCCGGCGTCCCCTTGCGCTTCCTCTGCAGAATCGGCCGCGGTCAAGCGCCAGACGATCCCCCAACCGACGTCCGCAAGGACCATCGCGCCTGCCAGGCGCAGAAGAGCTGCGCCGTTGTCGAGCGGCGTGCGGCTCGACAACGCGCCCGCCAACACGGCCCAGGCCGGCCCAATCCGCAATAGGCCCCCGCTGAGCGATGCGCGCAAAATCGTCAGCGGACCAGCGCCGGCAGGCAGCCCCAGGTGTCCGACAGGGGATGTTGACATCTCGACAGCGCCTGACATTCTCTCTTCTGAGAATCGCGATTCTGAAGCCTATTGTAACCTGCCCCGCGCCGCTGGTCAAATGACGGGAGATAACTGGAAACACAGAGAGCAGCCCGGAGCTGGGCTGCTCTCTGTAGATGCTCGGCGATGTGAAGGCAAGCGGCGCCGAGTCCGCGCTAGGCCTTCCATCTGCTGGCCGGCTGCGTCCCGAAGCGCGTCAACACCACGGCGCCCAGGCCAATTGCGCCGGCGATGACGGTGAAGAGAAAGCCGATGCACAGGGGCAGACGAGCCACCACGGTGATCACCACAACGCCGAGGGCGACTTCGGCCAATGCTGAGCTATCGCGCAGCTTGAGGGCGCCCAAGGCGCGCTGGCCCAGCCACAAACCTATCGCGATCCAGCCGACCAACAGGCCGAAGGCAAGCGCCAACCACACCAGCAACCCCAACCCACAGGCGATGAGCAGGATGCCTCCGCCCAGCAGCCCAACCACCAGGGTCAGCAGGCCGATGCCGAGGCTGAGAGCCGGCTCGCGAGCGAGAGCGGTCGCGATCTCGGCGACATGCCGGGGCGCCACCAGCAGCGCGACAACGCCCAGGAACGCCAAGACCATAGCCCAACCCACAGTCACGGCCTGCCAGCGAAGAAAGGCGAGGAGGGCTTCGACAAAACCGGATCGGGATGGTCGGCTCGACCAGTCGGGGGCCATCGGCGCTCGCGGCAGGCCCATGCTATCCCCGCGTACGACCGCGCCGGGAGCGCGTTCGACTGCGGCGGTGAAACCTGCGAAGTTGCCTTCCACCACAGCGGTGTCAGCCAGCGACACGCGTCCTCCGAAAACCGCCACGTTGCCGCGCACGACGCCGGCCATCATCAGCGATCCGCCCATGACAGCCACATCCCCATTGACGACACTCTGCGCTTCGAGACGTGCGCTGCCAGCGATGACTGCAAGATTGCCGTTCAATTCCTGGCCAGGGAGCAGCACGAAATCCTCGCCCACGATGACTTTGTCGCCATCCGGGCCCTGGGCGAGCACAGTCGGGGGCAACACCACTATCAGCAGGATAACGAGCAAGCCAATCCAAAGCATTCTTTTTGCCATCACCTGACCTCCCACATCGCCGGTCGCAGCCAGTGGCGGGTGTTGGACATCACCCACACCCACAGCAGCGCCAGCGCGCCGGTCATGGATACGAGAAGCCCGCCTCCCACGAGGAACGCCGCGCCGTTGATGACGCCGACAGCGGTCTCCATGGTGCACAGCAGCCGGCTGAGATTGCTGAGCAAAATCGCAGCCGAAGACAGGATCACGCTCACCTCAAGCGGATGCTGTAATCCCCACCATACTGCCATCCCCACCAGCGCCAGGAGCGCGGCCAGAGCGACGCCCCACGCGATCAACAGCCCTGACCCCAGCCAATATGACTGTCTGCGGCGTTGCGCCGCAGCCGCCAGGCGCGCCTGCACGCCGGCTGCGAAGCCGTCCGGAGCTGCGAGCATCGGCGCGCGCGCCAGTCGCGCATCAATGACCTGCCACTCCTGCCACAGTGCAGCGCATTCAGGGCAAGCGTCTAGATGCCGGCGCAGATCGGTCGCCTGGGCTGGCGTAGTCTCCTTGTCCAGCGCCAACGACATCAACCGCGTGTACTCGATGTGCATATCTCACCTCACCCCTGCCTGGCTGGGTGCAGCCGCCGCTGCCACTCCTGACCCCGCACCTGTGGGCGCGTGCGCTGCGACCTGCAGCCGTGCACGGTGCAAACGTGATTTGATGGCCTGCACCGACAGGCCCATGACCTCGGCGATCTCCTCATACGACAGATCGTACCAGTAACGTAGAATCAATGGTATCCTATAGGATGGCGCCAGACGCTCCACAAGCTTCTGGACTTCGTCGCGCACTTCCTTGCGCAGCAGCGTCTCTTCAGGCCCCTGCTGGTGTGTGGGCAATGTCGCGACAAAGGGCTCTTCATCGAGCGAAAGCCAAACCAGGCGGCGACGCCGCAACCGATCTATGCAGTAGTGTGATGCGATCGCCAGCACCCACGAGGCCAGCTTGCGCTCCGGCTGATAGGTGTGCAGCTTGGTGTACATGCGCACGAAGGTTTCTTGCGCGGCATCCTCCGCCTCGCTGGCGTTGCCCAGCATCCGATAGGCCAGGTTGTAGACCGGCCCCTGGTATGCCCCAACCAGGCGGCCGAAGGCGCTCTGATCGCCGCACCGCGCCTGCTCAAGCCAGATCAGTTCTTGGTTTTCCATAGGTTGCCTGCCATTGGCGCCACAGTCTACGCCCGTATTGTCTCATACGCAGGAGACCCCCGAAGGTTTCGCCAGCCCTGTGGATTCATGTATAATAGAGGCAACTTCACTTCGAGAGGAACCTCTGTGAGCCCACACCCATACATCGCCATCGAAGGCGCCATCGGCGTCGGCAAGACCACTCTGGCCCGCATCTTGGGCGAAACGTTGCCTGCCGAGGTGTTGCTTGAAGTCTTCGAGGAAAACCCTTTCTTGAGCGACTTCTACGCCGACCGCGCACGCTATGCCTTTCAGACTCAGATTTTTTTCCTGTTGAGCCGCTATCGGCAACAGCACCGCGTGATCAGACAGACGTTGGGCCACGGCCATCTGGTCAGCGACTATCTATTCGCCAAAGACTGGCTTTTTGCTCACCTGAACCTGGTCGGCGATGAACTTGCCATGTACGAGCGCGTGCACGCGATACTGGGCGAGCAAGTTCCCACCCCGGACCTGATAGTCTATCTCAAGGCCTCCACCGATACCCTGATGCAGCGCATCGCGTTCCGTGATCGCGCCTACGAGCGGCAGATGGAGCGCGCATATATTGACGACCTGCGGCGCGCCTATGAAGCGTTCTTCGTGGATTATACCACTGCGCCGCTGCTGGCGCTGGACACCGATCATCTGGATTTCGTACACGATCCCGCGGCGCGTGCAGAGGTGGTCGGACGTGTGAAAACTGCTCTGCGCGCCAATAGCGTTCAGCTTCCCCTGCCCGAAATCGGGGCGGACAGCGAATCCGTGCCGGCGCTCGGCGAGGGGCGCCGCTTGCCCGACTTCCAACGCTTTCACCATGTGCTCGACAACGAAAAGGGGTTCGTGGCCGACCTCTTTTTTAACTACATCTGCCTGACGGAGGAGATCGGCGAGCTGGGCCGCGCGCTGGCGCAAGCCTGGATCAAGACCGATCGCTTGCTGCTCCAGGTCGGCAATCGCCGGGAGGCGCGCGAGCGCGCCCTGCAGGCCGTCAGCCCCAACCTGCAGGAAGAGCTTGCCGACGCCCTGGCCTATCTCCTGAAGATCGCCAACGATGCGGGCATTGACCTGGAAAGCGCCTACCTCAGAAAGATGGGGCAGAACTGGCAAAGGACATGGGACCGATGACCAAGCGCTTCGTCGCCATTGCTGGCAACATCGGCGTGGGCAAGTCTACCCTGACCGGGCTGCTCAGCCAACGGCTGGGCTGGGAGCCGTTCTACGAGGCCGTCGCTGACAATCCCTACCTGGCCGACTTCTACCAGGACATGCCGCGCTATGCCTTCCACTCGCAGATCTTCTTTCTGTCGCGACGCCTGCGCCATCATCGCCGGTTGCTCGACTTCCCCGGCTCGGTGGTGCAAGATCGCAGCGTGTACGAAGACGCCGAGATCTTCGCACGGGCGCTCTATGAGCAAGGCGCGATCGTCGAGCGCGACTACCGCACCTATCGCGAACTGTACGAAGTGCTGGCGCTATTTCTACCGCCGCCTGATCTGGTGGTCTATCTACGCGCCACGGTGCCGACACTGCTACATCGCATCGCGCAACGCGGACGGGCGTTCGAGCGCAACATCGCACCTGAATACCTCGACCAACTAAACAGACTGTACGCTGCCTGGATGCATGGCTTCGCGCTGTGCCCTGTGCTCACGATTCCGTCCGATGAGTTAGACTTCGTACACAACGGGGCCCATCTGGATCTGATTGTTCGCAAGATCGAAGAGAAGCTGAGCGGCAAGGAAGAAGTGGTATTTTCTTGAGGTTTGCGCGCTGGCGCAGAAGATGATATAATCGCTGCACCTGGCGGCTTTTCGCCCGCCGGTACACTGCCGGGTCCGCCCGGACGGAAGGAGTGTGCGGTCATGGCATCCAACACCCCCTGGTCTCCCAACGAGCTGATTCCAATCGCGCGCGCGGGAAGTCGAGAGCCGGCCCTGGCCGTGGCGGCCGAGACCCTGCACCTCCTGTGGTCACGAGACAGAGAGATCTGGCACAGCTATCGCGGCGCGAGCGGCTGGAGTGAGCCCGTGCGCGTGGCGGCCGGCGAGCAACCGGCATTGGCAGCCACCCCTGATGGCCAGCTTCATGCGGTCTTCGTCAACCAGTTCGCGGGAAACGCCGAAATCTGCTATGTGTGGTGGAATGGCGTCGCCTGGTCATTGCCGCAGAACGTCTCGCACACGACCGGCGCCTCCAGGCAGCCGGCCATCGCAGTTGGCCCTGACGGGACGCTGCGTGCGGTCTGGGCCGATAACACGTCGGGTCACTCTGCGATCTACACCGGCCGCCTTGAGGAAGGGCGCTGGCTCACCGGCCCGCTGGCCAGCGCGCGCGGCAGCGCGCCGGCGCTGGCGATCACCCCGCAGAATGTGGCATACATCTTCTGGCAGGATCGGCTGGAGAGCAGCCAACGTTTCGAGGTGTTCTGCACCTTCAGCCGTGAGGGCGGCTGGAGCATGCCGGAGAACATCTCGAGCAGCGCGGAGCGCCACTCGCTTCAGCCTCGCGTGGCCACGAATATCCAGGGGGGGTGCCACCTGCTGTGGCAAGAAGAGCTGGCCGGCGTGTTCGGCATCCAACACGCCGATCGGCGGCCCAATGGCTGGGGGGCGCCGGCCGATGCCTCGGCAACCGACGCCGACTGTCGTGCGCCACGCATAGCGGCCAATCGTCAGGGGTTCTTGCAGGCGATCTGGCAACAGGGGCCAACCCTCTTTCACCGGGTTCGGCCGCCCGATTACGATGCCGAGTGGTGGGCGCCGGAGGTCGCAACTGATAGCTGTGGAGGCTTGAGCGAAGTTGCGTTTGCGGTTGCGCGTTCCGGCAAGACTCACGTGGTCTGGTGCGGGGCAGATCAGGCCAGCACCTACCGGCTGTACTACCTGCAGCGCCAACCGGTCTTCAAGTATACGACCTTCGCGCCGGTGGGATAGCAGAGGCTCTCAGAAGCCGCGGGCGGGACACGCATACACTGAGCGGTCAGGTCAGACGCCGAGTTGAGCGCGCCGGGTCGCAAGCCGGGCGCCCAACTCGGCGATTTCCTGCTCAAGCCTGACATCGGGTCCGCGCACGCGCGCCCGGTGTTTGCGAAAGGCCAGCTCAGTCGCAGTTTCCTGGAAATGCGCGGTCGCCGCCAGCGCCTTCATGCCGCCCTGCTTGCGCGCCTGCGCTAGCATCTGCCAGCGCCCCTTGACCGTCTGCAGCGCCTGATGCTCCGCCGGCTCCAGCAACTTGCCTACCTCATCGGCCAGTTCGATGCGCAGCCAACGTTGCTCCTGACGCTGCGCCAGCCAGATGATCAGGACTACCAGCAGCACGCCGCCCGCGTCGCCGATCAGACTCAAGCCAAGACCCAGGATAGAGACAGACGTCACCGACACCCCGAAGTTGTGTACCCCGTGCGCCACGATCGCTGCGCCCAATCCCAGTGCAGCCGCCAGCCATCGCCCCAGACGACTACGGATCAGATGAGCAGCGCCGAGCGCGGCGCCCGTAAATGCTGTGAAGAATGCGTGGTTCAGCCCAAACACCACGCTGCGCAGAAACACTGTCACACCCCACTGCCCCCAACCGCCCTCGCCCAAGGCCGCCATGAAGTAGAACAGGTTTTCCGTCACGGCGAACCCGAACCCTACCAGGGCGCCGTACAGGATGCCGTCCAATACACCATCATACTCGATGCGCCAGATCAGCCAGATGAGCAGCAGACCGGCAGCCTTCGCCAACTCCTCGGCCACCGGCGCGATGGCGCTGGCCGCCGCCACCTCGCGCGCCAGACTGGCCCCCGCGCCATCTCCTTCGATCCCGAACAACGTCTCAAAGACGAGCGCCAGAATAACCGCAGGAATCGCGCCCCAGAGAAAGGACGCGATCAGCAAGGGTGCGGGCTCTCGCTCGTAGCGGTCGCAACGCCAGGCGATCCCGATCCAGAGCGCGGTCGGCGCTGCGGTCGCCAGGAAGGAGAAGAAGAGACCGAAGGCCAGGGTTGATGGAGTCATGCGCCGCGCAATCTGGCAAAGGTGCTGGCGAAGTGCGGCCAGGGTCCTGTCCAGCGACCGGCGATCTGCGCCTGGGTCAGGCTGGCTCTAAATGCATCGGGACTGTCGGCAAAGGGCGACGCAAGCAGATAGCCGGCGCCCACCTCGCCGAGCGTGTGCGCATCGCTGCCGGCCGTGAGTGCCTTGCCGTACTGCGCGGCCAGGCGAGCCGCAGCCCGGTTGTCGCCGGGCAGGAGACAGCGAGCGTTGAACCCTTCGAGTGCATCTACTTCCTCGATGATCTCACGGGTCAGCCGCTCGCCCAGGGCCGAGTTGCGCAGGCGATCCAGAGGATGCGATACGCTGATCACCGCGGCCTGCGCACGCAACCGGCGAATCGCTTCGCGAAGCGGCAGACCTGGCGGCACGGTCTCCTGCACGAAATAGGCAATCAACTCGCCGCCGGCGGCGGTCATGATCTCCTCGCCCACGATCACCAGGTCGGGCGCTAACTGCTGTGCGGCCAACGCGCCGTCAATGGTATCGTGATCGGTGATCGCGATCCGAGCCAGTCCCAGTTGGCGCGCACGCGCGATCAGCGCGGCAGGCTCAGTCGCCGAATCGGGTGAAAACCTGGTGTGGCTGTGCAAGTCCACGCGCCAAAGCGTTCCTTCGCCTGTTGCACGTGGCAGCCTGGTCGAATCACTCATCGCCGCGCTCACCGGTCGCCGGGTCATGGAAGCCGATCAATCCCGAATCATCCTTCTGCGACCCAGCAGCGCTGCGCCCACGCCCAACAGCCCGAGAAGCGCCGCGCCAGCGATGGCCATCGTGCGCGGCTCGAGGCCCGGCAACACCACCTCGCCGTCGCCATAGCTCCTGAACAACTTGCCCCACTTGGTCTGCAACGCGGCCTCTACCCGCGGCCGGCCGACGAACGGATACCAGTAGACGTTGTGATAGAAGTTGGATGCAAAATAGCTCCACGGCACCAGCGGCGAGCGCAACAGGAGGTTCTCGAAGGGCTTCAGCGCGCCGTGGTAGATCAGCTTCTGTCCTTTGCTCGCGAAGGTGTCTTCCTGGACGAAATGCCAATCCTCGGCCGAGATGTCGTGGCCGACGATCTCGATCTCCCGCGGATCGCCGACGCCCAATCCAAGCTCATGGGCCAGTCGGATGAACTTCAGGTCCATCGGGTTAAACCCTTGCAGCCGGGCGGAAATCGCATCCAGCGCCACCTGGTCGGCCGAAGCCAACAGGATGTCCTTCTCGTGCCAACGCATGGCGCGGGGGCCAGGTCCGTCGCCTGCGAATGTGCCGTCCATGACAGCGAAGAGCCCGGTGTGAATCTCCTGCTGGATTGCCAGCAGGTCCACTACGGTTTCGTGGATGACGCCGTGCGTCCAATGCCGCTTCTCGTTCAGCAGGCCGCCAAAAGCGTTCTTCATGGCGCCGGTGATCACGGTGAAGACATGCGTCTTGACGGTCGGCAGGTGAATGATGTTCTTGCCGAAGAAATACTCTGGGAGCAAAATGCCGTCGGGAAAGATGCGATCCAACACCAACATGGGCGCCTTTGGCGTGTAACGGACCCAGTTGATCCCTGGTTCGTACAGGTGCACATTGCGCAGCCCATAGGCATCTACGACCGCTTTCTGCTTGTTGTTGCGCTCTCCCACATACGCATCCACGACCACGGTCTTGTTATGCGCAGCCGAAAGGTTCTCGTAACCATCTGCCTGGAGCTTGCGCACCACTCCCTCGATCTGCCACGGGGTGCTGGAGCAGGCCGGGTACCAGGTCTGCCATGAAATGTTGATTTTCAGTATCGTATCGCGATCGGCCGGCAGGGCCGCCCGGTAGCCAGCCAGTTCCATCAGCCAGCCGATATCATCGAGCACGGTCGCCGGCCCTGTCTTCAAGACGACTACCTTGCCCTTTCCTGGATAGTTATGCGGGATCAACGAAGCACCTCCAAAGGTCAGCATTGTGATCTGTTGAGTATAGCCCAACCAGGCGGCGTTGTCCAAACTGGCCCGCAGCTCCACTATGGGGCGTCGGCGCTGCTCGACCGGGAAGTACACTATGCCTTGTGTGTCCAGTTGCCGCCTTGCCGAAAGTATGATACAGTTATCTTGTTGCCTGGCATTCACCATACACGCAAGAGCAATGCGATGACATCTCATGACCTGATCGAAGCCGCGGCCGAGCTGCTGAATCGCTTCAGCCGGCCTGCCACCGAGCAAGACCCCAAGGTTGTCTGGCAGGAGGTATTGGCCTGGCTCGTGCAGAAGACAAACGCCGCGGGAGGTTGGCTGAGGTTGCCCACGCCGGCGTCGCTGACCGTCACTCAAGGCGCGCTCGACAAGGCCAGCCTGACGCACCTGGCATCATGGACGAGCGAGGTAGAGCTGACGCGCGACAGCGAGGCTGAAATCCGTCAGGTCGCTGACCTGCGATTGCTGTGCATGGTCACCCGCAACGACAACCTGCAGCCGACCGCCCTGGTCGCCCTCGGCTTCGCGGTCAATGAGATGCCCACTGAGGAGGCTGGCGCCCATCTGCAGGCCGCGCTCCAGGCGCTTTCCACCATCATGCGCCAGGCCTCCGCGCTGGAAAATACCCAGCTGCGGCTCAGTCGTTTTCAACATCTGTACGAGGTGGGACAGGCTATCTCCTCGACCCTGGACCTCGATCAGGTGCTGAAGCAGAGCACGGAACGGGTGACGGAGGTGTTGCGCGCCGAGGCAAGCACCCTGATGCTGATAGATGAGGCCACACGCGAGCTGGTCTTCAAGATCTCGGCCGGCCCGGCCGAGGCGATCCTGCGCGAACAGCGGATGCCGATAGACAAGGGTATCGCCGGTTGGGTCGCCACGCACGGCGAGCCGATCATCATATCTGATGTGACGTCCGACAACCGATTCTACATCCAGATTGATCACATGAGCGGCTTCCGCACACGCTCGATCATGGCAATCCCTCTTCAGGTCAAGGGCAAGACCATCGGCGTCATCGAGGTCATCAATAAGGTCGGCGGGGGCTCGTTCACGGCCGACGACGAGCAATGGCTGAGCATTCTGTCGCCGCTGATCGCGGCGGCCATTGACAACGCCCGGCTATTCAGCGCGCTGCGCGATGAACACGATCGCATCATCCTGGCCGAAGAGCAGGTGCGTCATGAGTTGGCCCGCGACCTGCACGACGGCCCCGCGCAAATCCTGGCCGCCTTGATCCTCAACATTGACATGGCTCGCCGACAACTGGCCATCGGCCCCGAGAAGATGGCCACCGAGCTCAACTTCTTGGACAGCCTTGCGCAGCAGGCCAATCAGGAGGTGCGCGATCTGCTGTTCGGCCTGCGGCCGTTGGCGTTGGAATCCCACGGCCTGACCACCGCGCTCACGCAATTGGCGGAGCGCCAGGGCAGTCACAGCAAATACAAGATCCACCTGGATGTCATGGATGTAGCGGACAAGATGATTGATCCGCGGGTGGCCAACACGCTGTTCGTCATCGCCCAGGAAGCTCTGAACAACGTTCAGAAGCACGCCGATGCCCGGAATGTCTGGCTCAAACTTAAGAGCTCGGCGGAAGTGCTGTGGGTAGAGGTGAGTGACGACGGGGTGGGTTTCAATGTGCCACTGGTGGATGCGAGCTACAGTCAACGCGGCAGCTTTGGACTGCTGAACATGCGGGAGCGGGCGCGACTGATTGACGCCCGGACGACGATCGTCTCGCCTCCCCCTGGCGCGGCCACCGGCGCCCAGGTGCGCGTCGAAGTGCCCATGGAACGCGCGCGCCGCGTCATCTGACCGCGGTATCTGCTCGATAGCCTGGGGCAGTCACATGCCTGGCGCTTCGGAAGCGCCAGGCATGTGACTGCCGGCCCTTGCCTATGAAAGACGCGAAAGCGTCCGCCTGGTGGCCGCCTGGCGGACGCTTTCTTCTCAATAGGGCGGCCGGCGTCAGTCCCGTCGCCAAGCGCTCTTGCCTACTCTTCTTCGGTCTCCACTCGCTCACGCCTGGCCTGGACGACCACCTGTTCAGCGATATGCGCAGGCACAGCCTCGTAGTGCGAAAGCTTCATGGTGTAGATGCCGCGGCCCTGCGTGA
>VGOD01000006.1 GCA_016876015.1 Chloroflexota bacterium | reverse complement strand
TAGCGAAGAAAACATCGTCACCGTCCGCGTCATTGATTGGGATCACCCCGACCGCAACGACTTCTTCCTGGCCTCGCAGTTCTGGATCTCCGGCGAAATCTACAAGCGCCGCGCCGATCTGGTGGGTTTCGTCAACGGTCTGCCGCTGGTCTTCATCGAGCTGAAAGCCAGCCACAAACGGCTGGAAAATGCCTTCCGGGATAACCTGCGCGACTACAAAACCGCCATCCCCCAGCTCTTCTGGTACAACGCGTTCATCATCCTCTCCAACGGCAGCGCGAGTAAAATCGGCTCGCTTTCCTCCTGCTGGGAGCACTTCGCCGAGTGGAAGAAGATCAACAGCGAAGGTGAGCGGGGCGCCGTCTCGCTGGAGACGATGATCCGTGGCACGTGCGCTCCGGCGCGGCTGCTCGACCTGGTGGAGAACTTCACCCTCTTCGTGGAAGAACGCGGGGGCACGATCAAGCTGATCGCCAAGAACCACCAATATCTTGGCGTCAACAACGCGTTCCGTGCCCTCACCCCCGGCCCCTCTCCCGCGCACGGGCGAGGGGAGAAGGGAGGCCGCCTCGGCGTTTTCTGGCACACCCAGGGCAGCGGCAAGAGCTATTCCATGATCTTCTTCAGTCAGAAGGTCCTGCGCAAGCTGCCGGGTAACTGGACATTCGTGATCGTCACCGACCGCCAGGAGCTTGACCAGCAGATCTACCGCAACTTCGCCAGCGCGGGCGCGGTCACCGAGCCGGAAAGCCGCGTCCGGGCGGGCAGCGGCGAACAGTTGCGCCAACTCCTGGGGGAAGACCACCGCTACCTCTTCACCCTCATCCAGAAGTTCCACACTGACCGCGGCGAGACCTATCCCCGACTCTCCGACCGACGCGACATCATCGTTATGACCGATGAGGCGCACCGCAGCCAGTACGACATCTTCGCGCTCAACATGCGCAATGCGCTGCCCAACGCCGCGTTCATCGGTTTCACCGGCACCCCGCTCATGGCCGGCGAAGAGAAGACGCGCGCAGTTTTCGGCGACTACGTCAGCATTTACAACTTCAAGCAGTCGGTGGACGACAACGCCACGGTGCCGCTCTACTACGAAAACCGTATCCCCGAGCTGCAACTGACCAACCCAAACCTCAACGCCGATATGGCGACTGTCCTGGAAGAGGCCGAGCTGGATGAGGCGCAGGAGGTCCGGCTAGAGCGTGAGTTCGCCCGCGAATATCACCTGATCACTCGCGTCGACCGGCTGGGTGCTATCGCAGCGGACATCGTCTCTCACTTTACCGGTCGCGGGTTTGCCGGCAAGGCGATGGTGGTTTGCGTGGACAAGGCCACCGCAGTGCGCATGTACGACAAGGTACAGGCCGCCTGGGCGAGGCGTATCGCGGAGATGGAGGCCCGCCTGCTGACCTGTGATCCCATGACCCGGCCCGGTCTCGAAGCGCAGATCGCCACGCTCAGGTCCACCGACATGGCCGTGGTCGTCTCGCAAGGCCAAAACGAGATCGAGGACATGGCCGCGCCGGGACTGGACATCCGACCGCACCGGCTGCGCATGGTCAAGGAGGATCTGGCGACCAAGTTCAAGGACCCGGACGATCCGTTCCGTCTCGTCTTCGTCTGCGCCATGTGGATGACCGGGTTCGACGCGCCGGCCTGCTCGACGATCTACCTCGACAAGCCGATGCGTAACCACACCCTGATGCAGACCATCGCCCGCGCCAATCGCGTCTTCGGCGACAAGGTCAACGGGCTGATCGTGGACTACATCGGCGTCTTCCGCAACCTGCAGGCCGCGCTCGCGATCTATGGCTCGGCCTCGGGTGGCGGCGTTGCGGCGGGCGATCTGCCCGTCCAGGCCAAGTCAGCCCTTCTGGCGCAGCTCGGCCAGGCCATCGGTGCGGCGACAGCCCATTGCATCGGCATGGGCGTCGATCTGGCGGCCATCCGGGACGCGGTGGACGAGTTTCGGCGCATCGCGGCCCTGGACGACGCGGTGGAGGCGCTCATCGCGAACGACGCCGCGAAGCTGCGCTACCTGTCTCTGGCTGCCGACGTGGCCCGGCTCTACCGCGCCATCCTGCCCGACCCGACGGCGAACCAGTACAACACGCAACGCGCCCTTTTCGCGATCCTGGCCGACAAGATCCGCGCGCTGGCGCCCGTCCCGGACCTCTCCAGCGTGATGGATGCGGTGAACGACCTGCTGGACGATTCGATCAAGCCGGACGGCTACGTCATCCGCGCCACGGCAGCTTCCGTCCAGGAGGCGGGCGCGGGGTTGCCCGATCACGTGCTCGACCTGAGCAAGCTGGATCTCGACGCATTGCAGCGGCGTTTTGCACAGGGTCGCAAGCGCATCGAAGCCGAAAAGCTGCGCGGCGCGCTTAACGCCAGGCTGGTGCGCCTGGTGCGCCTGAACCGGAACCGGATGGATTACCTGCGGCAGTTCCAGGCGATGATTGACGAGTACAACACCGGCGCGGCCAACGTCGAGACCTTCTTCGCTAATTTGGTCGCCTTCGCCCAGGGCCTTGACGCGGAGGAGCAGCGTAGCATCGCCGAAAACCTGAGCGAGGAAGAGTTGGCCCTCTTCGATCTGCTGACCCGGCCCACCGTCGAGCTGACCCAGGCCGAAACGCGGGAGGTCAAGCGGGTGGCGCGTGAGTTGTTGCAAACGCTCAAGGCCGAGCGGCTGGTGCTCGACTGGCGGAAGCGGCAGCAGGCCCGCGCTGCGGTCAAGCTTGCCATCGAAGAAGCGCTGGATCGCGGTCTGCCACTCGAGTATACACCCGAGCTGTTCAGGAAAAAGTGCGAGGCGGTGTATCTGCACGTATACGATTCCTATTACGGTGTAGGGCGTAGCCTCTACGCCTTGGCTGCATAGCACAGAACCACCCTGCTGGACAAAGGCGCAGTCGTGCCCACGTTCGGCTATAATCGAGCCTGGTTGCATGAGCTATCTGAAACCCTCCTGAGGTCCTGCTATGTTACTGAACCTGCGCGAGTATCATCGCCCCACGGGCGGCTACGATTGGCAGGCGTTCCAGAATGCGCTGGCGCTGCTGGCGCGCGGCGACGTGCGCACCGCGGTGCTGGCGGGGGGGAACGATCTGCTGGGCCAGGCTGATCCAACCGTCGAAGCGGTCGTTGATCTGCAAGAGCTGGGCCTGAACCGGGTGACGCTGGAGACAGGCCGCCCAGATCGCCTGCGCATCGGCGCGATGGTCACGCGCACGGCATTGGCCGAGGATCCCACGGCCCAGGCGATCTACGGCGGCATCCTGGCCGAAGGCGCGCGGCGCTGGAGCGGCAGCGTCCAGCGCAACCGTGCGACGATCGGGGGCGCGGTCGCGACCGCGGCTGCCAACGACCCCTTGATCGCGGCCTTGCTGGCGTGCGACGCGACCGTCGTGCTGCACCTCCACCACGGTGTGCAGACCATGCCGATCAGCGAGTTCTTGCCGCGACGCGTCTACATCCTGGCGATACCTGCGCTCATCACCGACCTGGTCATCGTATGTCCCGCGCCGCCGATCGGCGGCGCCATCGCCTCGGTCGCGCGCACGCCGGCCGATGCGCCCATCGTGTTGGCCGCGGCCGCGCTCGCTGCGGCCAACGGCCAATGTCAGACGGCCCGGTTGGCGCTCGGCGGGGTCGCCGATGTCCCTTTGCGTCTGCCCGAAATCGAGGAGCATCTCATCGGCAAGCCGCTCTCCGGCGAGGCAATCGCCTCTGCCGCAGCCCAGGTGGCCGAGCTGGTGCGGCCAGCTGGCGACTTCCGCGGCAGCGTGGAGTACCGGCGGGCGATGGCAGGCGTCTTGGCGCGCCGCGCGCTGTGCGCCGCGTGGGAACGTATTGCGTAGTTCGTATTCCGTATTCCGTATTCGCCTTACGCAATACGCAGTACGCAATCCATATCACCCACCACCCAGAGCACATCCATGCAACTCACCTTCACCCTGAACAATAAACCCCAGGACTGGGAGATCGCGGTCAATGAGACCTTGCTCGCCGCGTTGCGGCGCCATGGCGTCTTCGGCGTCAAGCACGGCTGCGAGACTGGCGAGTGCGGCGCGTGCACGGTGCTGCTGGACGGCGTGGCGGTGGCGTCGTGTACGATGTTGGCTGCGCAGGCAGGCGGTCGCCGCGTCACGACGATAGAGGCATTGGGCGAGCACCCAGAACAGGGCTGGCGGCGCACCGCGGGTCTACACCCGCTCCAACAGGCGTTCATCGAGACGGGCGCCATCCAGTGCGGCTATTGCACGCCAGCGCAACTGCTGGCCGCGGATGCGTTGTTGGCCAGGAACCCGAATCCCAGTGAAGATGAGATCAGGGAGGCGCTCTCCGGCGTTCTGTGTCGCTGCACGGGATACATCAAGCCGGTGGAGGCGGTCTTGAGGGCGGCCGCGCTTTCCCAGTCTACCACCTCCCAATCCACCAATTCCCAATCTACCAATCTACCGCCCCCCCAATACGTCGGCGCACCCACGCCCAAGGTCGACGCGCTCAAGCTGGCCCAGGGCAAGCCAGCCTTCACGGCCGATATCGAGATACGCCGGCTGTTGATCGGCAAACTGCTGCACAGCCCGATCGCCCACGGCTACATCAAGCGGATTGACGTCAAACGGGCGCGCGCGCTGCCCGGCGTTCATGCCGTGTTGACCTATGCGGACATCCCGCGAGTAGTCCATTCCACCGCGGGTCAATCGGACCCCATCCCCGGCCCGCTTGACTTCGTCAGCCTCGACCGCAAGGTGCGCTTCGTGGGCGATCGGGTGGCGGCCGTCGCGGCCGAGACAGAGGAGATCGCGCAACGCGCATTGGACTTGATCGAAGTCGAGTACGAGGAGCTGCCGGCTGTGCTCGATCCGCGCGACAGCCTGAAGCCGGCCGTGGCGATCATCCACGACGAGCCAGACTATGTGGCGTTCGGCGAGTGCGATCCTGGCCGCAACCTGGCCGCGCGGCTGCGCATCGAGCTGGGCGATGTGGATGCGGCCATGAAAACCGCGGACCATGTGTTCGAAGGCGAGTACGAAGTGTCGCGCGTGCAGCAGGCGCCCATCGAGCCTTACGTCTGCATCACCTGGTGGGATGAGGACGACCGGCTGGTGATCCGCACCTCGACCCAGGTGCCGTTTCACGCGCGGCGCATCCTGGCCCCGGTCCTCGGCTTGCCGATCAAACGCATCCGGGTGATCAAGCCGCGCATCGGCGGCGGCTTCGGCAACAAACAGGAGGTGATGCTCGAGGACATCTGCGCGCACCTGACCATCGCCACGGGTCGGCCTGTCAAGATGGAGTACACGCGCGCCGAGCAATTCATCGCCAGCACCTCCCGTCACCCGATGATCATCAGGATGCGCACCGGCGTCATGGCCGACGGCCGGCTAGTCGCCAACGAGATGCGGGTGCTGAGCGACACCGGCGCTTACGGCAACCATGCCATGACCGTCACCGGCAACACGGGCCACAAGGGGATGTCGCTCTATCCCGCGGACAAGGGGCCAGACGGCCAATCGCACGTGCGCTTCGTAGCCGACATCGTCTACACCAACAAGCCCACCTCGGGCGCGTTTCGCGGCTACGGCGGCCCCCAGGCCTTCTTCGCGCTCGAAAGTCACATGGAGCGCATCGCGGCCAGCCTGGGCCTCGATCCGCTGGAGTTTCGCCTGCTGAATGTGGTCAAGGCTGGCGAGGAACACGTCATGTCCAAAGCCTGGAGCGAGGGACGCGAGGCGCGGCCAGAGCTGATTCGCACCAACGCGATCGCAGAGTGCGCACGCGTGGGGGCGGAGTTGATCGGATGGCAGGCCGGTAGGTTGGTAGATTGGGAAAGCGGTAAATTGGGAGACCAATCTACCAGTCTACCCTCAACCAATCTACCCTCTACCTTCCGTCGCGGCCAGGGCGTCGCGTTCGTCATGCATGGCACCGCGATCCCCAACCTGGACATGGGCGCGGCGAGCATCAAGATGAATGACGACGGCAGCTTCAACCTGTTGGTGGGCGCCACCGATCTCGGCACCGGGTCTGATACCGTGCTGACCCAAATGGCGGCCGAGGTGTTGGGTTGCCCGCCAGAAGATTTCATCACCTATTCATCCGATACCGATTTCACGCCGTTCGACAAGGGCGCCTACGCCAGCAGCACGACTTACATTTCGGGCGCGGCCGTGGTCGAAGCCGCGCGCAAGGTGGCTGAACAGATCAAAGAGGTGGCCAGCGAGATGCTCGGCGCGCCAGCCGCCGAGATCGTGCTGGCCGACCGGCGGGCGTGGGCGAATGATGGCCGCAGCGTCACCCTGGCGGAGGTCGCCCTGGAGAGCCTGCACCATCGTCATCAGCGGCAGATCATGGCTGTCGGTTCCTGGGTCAGCCCCGACAGCCCGGCGCCCTTCGCGGTCCAGTTCGCCGATGTGACGGTGGACGTCCAGACCGGCCAGGTGACGGTGAACAAGCTCGTCATGGCGCTCGACTGCGGCATGATCGTCAACCCGGCGACCGCGACCGGGCAGGTGGAAGGCGGCATGGCCCAGGCGCTCGGGTATGCGATGTGCGAAGAGATGGTCTTCGACGATGCAGGCCGGATGGTGAATCCGCGTTTCGGCGAATACCGGATCTTCACATCCGATGAAATGCCCGAGATGCAGGTGCGCTTTGTACAGACCTTCGAGCCGACGCATCCTTTCGGCGTGAAGGCAGTAGCTGAAATCCCGTTGGATGGCGTCGCGCCGGCCGTGGCTAATGCAATCTTCGACGCCACCGGCGTGCAAATCCCCGCCATCCCCCTCACCCCAGAACGCGTGTGGCGCGGCCTGTAGGTCGCGACCCGGAAGTAACGCCTGTCCTGAAAATGGGCGGGTTCGTAGTAGCGACTTTAGTCGCCGTGGCCCGCGCCAAACGACTGAAGTCGTTACTACGAACATTTTCATACGTCGTGGCGCCGGCCGCGACATGGGCGCCTGTCCTGAAAATCGCCCACTGCCTTGGTTTCGAGGCTGTGCGAAGCCTCCTTTAGGATCAGCCGGTCACTCTCGCCAACAGCGTAACCGGCTGAAGCCTCCAAACCGAGACCGTTTTCCACTGGCCGTCCCACAGGGAGGCTGCGCATCCTGGCCTGCATGGCGCAGCCAAGGCGGGCTGGCGCCGCGGCCGGCATGAGCACCTGACCCGCAATGTATTCCGTAACCTGTGTTGCGGACAATCCTAGAGAAAGCACGCGGTTCTGGTTTCCCCCTCAGAATCGCGGCGCGAACTGCGCCAACGATGGCAGATTCGCCTACCGGTTAATTTGGGCAAGACACGCGACCTTTCTCAGAACGATAGGGTAAGGAAACTGCAAGACCATTTCCACACAGGACGTGGTAGAATCATGCCAGCTTCCTGTGTGAACATGAGACCACAGGAGAGGAAAATGAGCACCATGCGCGCTTTGTTTCTCGGTGTTACGGCTGCTTTGCTGGTGGGCGTCCTGATCCTCGCCCCGCCGTTGCAAGCCGCCGGCGGCGTGACGCACCTGCCGCTGATCGCCGCCGACGCTCGCGCTGCATCGGAGGCCGCCGCGCGGCCGGCAGGCAATCATGAACCGCTGCTGGGGGTCAACGGCGACGAAACGTGCGCGCCCGAGCGCGCCTATGTCATCTCCGGCCGCGTGTTCTTCGATAAGAATGCGAACGGCGCCTACGACGATGCGGACGTCGGCACGAAAGGGGACCTGGTGCGCCTGCACCGGGATGCGGATGCCGATGGCCTTGTCGGTGAAGGGGACCTGCTGTTGGCCACACAAGTCACGGCCGAGGGCGGGCAGTACCTCATCGCCACTTGTGAGACGCTCCCCCTGGTCTTGGACGTTGACGCGAGGACCCTGCCACGCGGCCACAGATTCAGCACTCAGCCGATGCGCGCGATCTGGTTCCGGGCGCTCGGAGAGACAGCCGCCGGGATTGACTTCGGTCACCTGCCGCAGCCCTTCGCCGAAAATCAACTGCTGGTCGCCTTTGCGCCCCACACGCCGCAAAGCGTCGTAGACAAGCTCTTGCTCGGCCAGGGCCTGAAGATCCGTGAGCACATCCCCGCGCTCAACGTCTATCTGATCTGGACGCCGCCGGGGCGCACCGACGAGATCTATCAATGGCTGCGATCTCTGCCCGAAGTCCTTTGGGTTGACTTCAACTACTTCATCGAGCCGCTCTATCATCCGACCGATCCCGATTACAACGACCCGACGCGCGTGTACGCGCCGCAGTTGATCAACGCCGAGGCAGGTTGGGACATCACCACCGGCAGCCCGAATGTGCTCGTGGCGGTCGTAGACACCGGGCTTGCGATGGGCCACCCCGAGTTCGCAGGCCGCATCGTCGCCGGCCACGATTTCGTGAACGAAGATGCCGAGGCCAGCGACGATCATGGGCATGGCACACACGTGGCGGGCATTCTGGCGGCCGCCATAGACAATGGCCATGGCTCGGTGGGCATCGCACCAGAGGTCAGAATCATGCCAGTCAAGGTGATCAACGCCTCTGGCAGCGGCCTCTGGTCCGACATCGCCCAGGGCATCGTCTATGCAGCCGACCACGGCGCGCAGATCATCAACTTGAGCCTGGGCGGCCCGGTCGCCTCGCAGGTGCTGTCCGATGCGGTCAGATATGCGGCTGAGCGCGGGGCGTTCCTGGTTGCGGCCGCGGGCAACGCCGCCAGCAGTTCGCCGTTCTACCCGGCCGCCTACCCCGAAGTGCTGGCAGTCTCAGGCACCACCGATGCCAATGAGGTGTGGGCCGCGTCCAACTATGGCGGCTACGTGGATGTATCCGCGCCCGCCTATGCGATCTGGAGCGCCTACTGGACTGCGACCCAGCCGATCACCTACACTGCGCTATCGGGCACCTCGATGGCGACGCCGCACGTCAGCGGCCTGGTCGCGCTGTTGCTCTCGATCCGCCCCGATCTGACGGCCGCCGATCTCCGCGCGCTGATCCAGCAAACCGCACTGGACCTGGGCCCGGCCGGCCCCGATCCCTACTTCGGCCATGGCCGCATTGACGTCGGCGCGGGCGTGGCTGCGGGCCAGGCTTGGGGCCACGCCTCTCCGACCCCCAGCCTGACGCCGACGCCCACCGCCACGCCGTCGCCGACAGTCACGCCGACTCGGACCGCGACGGCCACGCCGACTACGACGCCCTACGTGCGCCGGGTGAACGCCAGCGGCGCAGCCTATACCGATACCGCAGGACAGGTCTGGACAGCCGATCAGCCCTACACGACTGGCGGCTGGGGCTACACAGCAGGCAGCGCCAAATCGTACACGACCGCGGTGGCCGGCACGAACGATGATCCGCTCTATCAGAAGTATCGCGAGGGGATGAGCCACTACAGCTTCACTGTGCCCAACGGCGCCTATCGGGTCACGCTCAGGTTCGCGGAGTTCGCGGCCAACAAGTCCGGCGACCGCAAGATGAAAATCACCGTCGAGGGCGTGGTAGTCGAGAGCGCGCTGGACGTGTATGCGGTAGCCGGCAAAGCGACTGCGCTGGATCGGTTCTACACGACAACAGTGACCGATGGCGTGCTGACGATCAGCTTCGCCCAGGCGGGCGGCAGGAAGGCGCCGATGGTTTCCGCGCTGGAAGTCGCGAGTGGTTCAGCGCCCCCGCCGCCGCCGTCATCTACCCCCACGCCAACGCCGACCGCGACGCCGTACCAGCAGCGCGTCAATGCCGGCGGCGACGCGTATGTGGACGCCCAGGGACAGGTTTGGGCGGCTGATCGGCGATACGACAGCCGCCAGGCGCCCACCTGGGGACACGCGGCCGTCGGCAGCTTCGAGTCGAGCGCCGTCGTGGTGGGCGGCACGACTGACACCCTGCTCTACCAGGCGTGGAGCGAGGGAGACCGGATGCAGTATCTGTTCGATGCACCCAATGGGACCTACCAGGTCATCTTGCGCTTTGCCGAGTTCGTCGCGACGCAGCCGGCCCAACGCGTCATGCGCATCAGTCTGGAAGACGTGGAGGTGGAATCCCGTTTCGATGTGTACGCCCTGGTCGGGGTCGCTCAGGCGCTTGACCGGGTCTACACGACGACCGTCGCCGATGGTCAGGTGAAGGTCATGTTCGAGGCCACAGAAAACAGCGGGCTCGACCCTATGGTAGCCGCGGTCGCAGTGAAGCTCGTCGGTTTGCCGAGCACGGCCACGCCCACGCCTACCGCGACCGTCACGCCGACTGCGCAGCCCCCCACCGGGACGCCCACGCCTACGACGCAACCGGCCGCCTATACGCAGCGCGTCAACGCTGGCGGCGCCACCTACACTGATGGCCGTGGGCAGGTGTGGGCTGCTGACAAGTCCTATGCGGCCGGCTCGTGGGGCTACACCGGCGGCGGCGGCGGCAAGTCATCCACCACTGCGGTCGTCGGCACAAGCGACGACCTGCTCTATCAAAAGTACCGGGAAGGGTTGAGTCGCTACGATTTCACCGTGCCTAACGGGGTCTACCAGGTCACCTTGAAGTTCGCTGAATTCGCCGCCAGCACGAACGGAGATCGCAAGATGCAGATCGTCATCGAGGGAGCAGTGGTCGAGAGTGCATTGGACGTCTACGCGACCGCGGGCAAGGCGGTCGCGCTGGACCGCATCTACACGACAAACGTAGGCGATGGCCTGCTGACCATCGCGTTTGCCCAGAACGGCGGCAGGTATAGACCGATGGT
Source organism: Chloroflexota bacterium (assembly GCA_016876015.1). Taxonomy (GTDB): domain Bacteria; phylum Chloroflexota; class Anaerolineae; order CG2-30-64-16; family CG2-30-64-16; genus VGOD01. Next base: position 55,234 of record VGOD01000006.1, on the reverse strand, counting down.
CTCGGCCATCGAAGTGCGCCGATAAGGAGGACTGACATGACTAAAGCCCTCTTGATCTCTATCGGCGCAATGCTGATCGGCGTTCTGGCGGCTGTTGGCGTGCTGCCGGCGGTAGCCGCGCCTCTGGCTCTGCCGCACCATGCTCCGCAGACCGAGACAGGTGAGGTCTCCGGCATCGTGTTTCTCGATCGGAACGGCAACGGCTTCCGCGATGCTGGCGAACGCGGCGTCGCCAGCGTGCATATCGAGCTTCGTGATGCGGCCACCGGCGGCCAGAGCTACCTGGCGATGACGACCACGCTGGCTGATGGGACCTACAGCTTTGCAGGGTTGGCCCCGGCCGACTACGTCGTGATCGAGACCGACCCCGAGGCGTACATCAGCACCACGCCGAACACCCTTACCGTGACCGTGAACAACAAGGCCATCCAGGGGCTGGACTTCGGCAACGCGCTGCCTGCGACCGTCTCGGGCGCGGTCTACAATGATAGCAACGAGGACGGTTTCCAGGGCCCAACCGAGCAACCGATCGCCGATGCCCTGGTCGAAGTGTTCGAGGATGCCAACGGCAACGGGCAGGCCGATCCAGGCGAGCCGGTGCTTGGCTCGGCCATCAGCGATGTGCAGGGCAACTACATCGTGACCGGTCTCAGGCCTGGCCCACGCGTCGTGCGCATCCAGCCGCCGGGCGTCGCCAGCGAGACGATCCAGATCGGTATCCCGCTGGAAAGCGACGAGGTGAGCGGCGGCTCCGTCTGGCTGGCCGCGCCGATCGGCAGGCGGTCGCAACAGCCGGCAGCCATCGCCGATCGCATCCTCGTGCGTTTCACCGACGCCGCGTCGCCGGAGTGGATCGCCCAACTCCTGGCAGAGCACGCCTTGCAGGTGACAGGGCGCATCCCTGGCATTGAAGTCTACATCCTGGAAACGCGGCCTGGCCGGGCCGAAGGCACTCTCGCGGCCCTGGTCCATCTACCAGAGGTCCGCTACGCGGAGCGCGACTACGTCGTGCGTGGGAGCCTGACGCCGAGCGATCCGCTCTATAGCGACCCCAACTCAGTCTATGCGCCCCAACTCATCAACGCCGAAACGGCCTGGAACATCACCACCGGCGCGCCGACGATCACCGTGGCGATCCTGGACACGGGCGTCTCGCTGTCGCATCCGGAGTTCGCGGGGCGCCTACTGGCGGGCTACGACTTTGTTAACTCCGACAGCGACCCCAGCGACGACCACGGCCACGGCACACATGTCGCCGGCATCCTTGGGGCCGCGATGAACAACGCCCAGGGCAGCACTGGCATCGCGCCCGGTGTCAAGATCCTGCCGGTCAAGGTGCTCAACGCGCTGAACAACGGCAGTTGGTCGGCCGTCGCCAACGGCCTGATCTACGCAGCGGATCAGGGCGTGAAGATCATCAACATGAGTCTGGGCGGCACGACCAGTTCTTCGACCCTGTATGACGCCGTCCAATACGCCGTGGCGCGCGGCTGCCTGATGATCGTCGCGGCCGGCAACGGCGGCAGCAGCACTCCGTACTATCCGGCCTACTACAGCGAGACCTTCGCCGTCTCTGCCACCAACAACTACGATCAGTTATGGTCGCTTTCCAGCTACGGCGGGTGGATAGACATCTCCGCGCCCGGCTTCGCCATCTACAGCACCTATTGGACCGCCAGCAACCCGACCGGCTACGCCTTCCAGAGCGGCACCTCGATGGCCGCTCCGCACGTCAGCGGCGTGGCGGCCCTCATCCTCTCGATCCGACCGAGCTTGAGCGCCGCGGACCTGCGCGGCCTGATCCAGGGGAACGTTGTGGATTTGGGCGACCCCGGCCCTGATCAATACTTCGGCGCCGGCCGCATCAACGCGGGCGGGGCGGTGATCGCCGCGCAAAGCTGGACCCCCTATACGCCGACGCCCACGCCAGGCCCGACTGCCAGCCCTTCGCCGACGGCGACCGCTTCGCCCACTGCGACGCGGACGCCGACATCGCCGCCGACCTCGACGCCCACAGCCACCCCGACCGGCACAGCATTGCCGACCGCGACTCGCACGCCGACGGCTACGGCAACGCCGACAGCCACACAGAGCGCCACGCCGACTCAGACCGCCGCGGCCACAGCCACTCCGACCACGCCGCCATACGTGCAACGCGTGAACGCCGCCGGCTCCGCGTATACAGACACGCTGGGACAGGTCTGGCAGGCGGACCAGGCTTACACGGCCGGCTCCTGGGGCTATGCCTCGGGTACCGCCAAGTCGTCCACCACGGCCGTGGCCGGCACGAACGATGACCTGCTCTATCAGAAGTATCGAGAGGGCATGAGCAAGTACGACTTCACCGTGCCCAACGCCGCATACCAGGTCACGCTGAAGTTCGCCGAGTTCGCGGCCAGCAGTTCCTCCACGCGCGTCATGAAGATCACGATCGAGGGAACGGAGGTGGAAAGCGCCCTCAACGTCTATGCGCTGGTCGGCAAGGCAGTGGCCTTCGACCGCACCTATACCACAAACGTGACGGATGGCTTGCTGACCATCGCCTTCGCCCAGAATGGCGGCAAGTACAAGCCGATGGTTTCAGCTATCGAGGTCAAGACCGCGCTGCCGCCATCCACAGCCACGCCCACCGCCACGCGAACGCCAACGATCACACCAGGTGGACCGACCTTCACCCCCACCTTCACACCGACCTCGACCACCACGCCCACGGCCACTCCGACCACGCCGCCCTATAGCCAGCGCGTGAACGCCGGCGGCACGACCTATACCGATGGTCAGGGCCAGGTGTGGGCGGCCGACAAAGCCTATGCTGCGGGATCGTGGGGCTATACCGGCGGCAGCGTCAAGTCATCCACCACGGCCGTGGCCGGCACGAATGATGACCTGCTCTATCAGAAGTACCGAGAAGGGATGAGCAAGTATGACTTCACCGTGCCCAACGGCGCGTACCAGGTCGGGCTGAAGTTCGCCGAGTTCGCCACAACCTCCGTGGGCGATCGCAAGATGCAGATCGCCATCGAAGGTGTGGTGGTGGAATCGGCCCTGGATGTGTACGCGCTGGTCGGCACGGCAGTCGCTCTCGACAGGAGCTACACGACGAACGTGACCGATGGTCTGCTGACCATCACCTTTGCGAAAAACGGCGGCCGAAAGTCGCCGATGGTCTCGGCCATCGAAGTGAGATAACGGAATCAAGGAGACTATATGTTCACACGCGCCCGCCTTCTGATGCATGTCATGTTGTTCGTCCTGGCCTCGTCGCTGCCGGCGTGGGCTGCGCCGCCCAAGCCGCAGCCCAACCCCATCGCACCGAACGGCAGTGGCTCGATCTCGGGTCAAGTGTTCATGGACTTCAACGGCGATGGTTTTCCGATCGGCGAGAACGGGGTCGCCAATGCATCCCTAAAGCTATTGGCGCAGGGAACGGGCGCGCTCATAGCGCAGACGGCGACCGGGCCGGATGGCTTCTATGAGTTCCTGAACCTGAACGACGGCGCCTACCTGGTTGTACTGACGCCGCCCCAGGGCACGGTGAGCACTACGCCAAATACCGCGACCGTAACCATCAGCTTCGGCGGTCAGTTTTTCGGCGTGAGCTTCGGCGTCGCGCCGCCGGGCACGATCATGGGCGTGGTCTTCCAGGACGTCAACCTGGACGGGATGCAGGGGCCGCTGGAGCCGGGCATCGGCGACGCGTTGGTCGAGTTGTTCGAGGACGCCAACAGCAACGGCCAGTTGGATGCCAGCGACAGACTGCTGGCCTCGACAGTCACCGCTAGCGGCATCGGCCAGGGTTCCTACAGCTTCACCAATGTTGCGCCCGGCCGCCGGATTCTGCGCGTCACGCCGCCGGGCGCGCTCTCGAGCCAGGAGCCTGACGTGCTGAACCTCGTCAGCAGCGAGGTGGGCGGCTTCTCTGCCAACCTCGACGTGGCAGTCCTCGATGTGAGCGCCGGGCCTGCGTCCCTCTCGGGCACGATCTGGCACGACAGGAACGGGAATGAGTTCATTGATCCAGAAGAGCCGCCCCTGCCCCATGTGCAGATCGAGCTGTACGCCGATCCGAACATCAATCGTCAGGTGGACGCAGGAGAGCGCCTGGTCGTCACAACTACGGCGAATAGCAGCGGGCAATATGCCCTCGCCGGATTAGCGCCCGGCAACTATGCGCTCCTGACGCTCAACGGCACGCTCCCGGCCAGTTGGGTTCCCAGCCAGGATGCGTCAGCTCTGGGGTTTTCCCTCACTACCGGCCTGAACCGCGTGCTCAATATCGGCTACTATGACCCGTTTACCGTGGGGCCGCTGACCGTGGGCGACTGGAAGAAGGAGGTAAAACAGCAGGGCAAGCCTCACTATACTCCGGCGGAGGTGAGCCAGTTCATCGCAATCGGCCAGGCCAGTTCGCTGGTCTTCCCCGAGATCGTGTCGCTAGAAGATGCCTTGCTGAAGGGCGCTGGCGGCGACGAAGGCCATGCACGCAAGGAGTACGCGGCCCTGCGCCTGAACCTGGCCAGCAATCGTCTGCTGGCGAAGACGCCGGTGAATCTGCCTGATCTGACGACCAGGACCACGGTCGGCGAGGTCGCCAAAGAGATCGAAGCCGTCTTGACGCCTCCATCGGTCCAGACCAAGAAGGAATACGATCGCGTGCGCAAGCTCGCAGGCGCGCTGAACGACGGCAAGGGGATCGGTTACGGCTTGCGCGGCACGATGCCGCTGGTGAACGCTCTGTTGAAGGGAACGGAAGTTGCCTCCAAGCTGCGGCCTGGCGGCGACAACGTGGATTTGCGGATCACGGATGGCTATCTCTGGATGTGGCGCTGGAGTCCTGGCTCGTTGAGCTCGACCACCAACGTGTTCGACCCGCAACTACGCATCAAGGTCATCGCGTTCTACGATGACGCGGTGCTGGAAGCGCGGCAGATGCTGCCCGACGGCCGCGAGGTCAGCCTGGGCATGGCGGTCCCGACGATCTGGAACAAGGACATCAAAGCGACCTACACCTTCGATCTGTGGCGCATGTCTACCGTCGCCCAACTGGTCAGCGCGGATTTGCGCCTCTACGTGTTCAACCGCACCGGGACGGTCACCAAGAAGGAACACGTCAAGATAGACAGCGCGGAATTGATCTTCGCGTACTGACAGGGTAGAATACGGGCGAGTGTCGCGTTTTGCGCCCCACCAGGGCCGGCGCTGATCTGTCACCCGCATCCTGTACGGCGGCGCCCGCACTCCCGATCGGAGTGCGGGCGCTTACGTCTTCGAGATAGGCGTGGCGCATGGCTGAACGGTATCGCAGTTCCGGGTTGGTCCCATCGAGCAGGCCGGTTGGTCGCCGCAGGAGTTTGGCGCGGCAGCCGGCCTGGTCCCTTGCGCTTTACCTGGTCATCGTCAGCCTCCTTGCCCCGCGACCGTCGTGGTCGGACCACGCCCCGGCCGGCCGCGCCGAATCGCCAGGCATGGCGCCTGTCGCCTGGTCCATCCAGTGCGTAGACTGCCCAAAGGTGTTCGATGAGATCAGCAATCGCAGCCTGCGGTTGGATGCGACCGGCCGGCCGGCCATCGCCTACGGCGGCGACCATCTCTACTATGCCGTGCACGACGGCGCCGGGTGGCGCCGGGAGACGGTGGACTCCGCCGCTGGCGTCGGCGCCTACGCTTCGCTGGCGTTGGACGGCGCCGGCGATCCGCACATCGGCTATTACGACGCTCGCAATCGCGATCTGAAATACGCTCGCCGAACTCAGAGCGGCTGGAGCATCGAGGTGGTGGATAGCGCGGGCGATGTGGGCGCGGGCGCGGCGCTGGCGTTGGATCAAGCGGGCAGGCCCTGGCTGGCCTATTACGACGACACGCAGCGCAGCCTCAAATACGCCCGCTGGAGCGGAACCGCCTGGGCCGTGCAAACCGTGGTGCGCACAAGCACGGCAGCGCGCGACATCTCGCTGGTCCTGGATGCCGCCGGCCGGCCGCACATCGGCTACTATGATCTGGCAACGGGCGATCTGCGCTATGGCCGCTGGACCGGCAGCATCTGGGAAATCCATACTGTGGATAGCGATGGGAATGTGGGCGCAGACGCGGCGCTGGCGCTGGATGCCGCGGGACTGCCCCACTTCAGCTACTACGATGCCACACTCGGCCGCCTGAAGTTTGCGCGCGGTCTGGCTGGCGGCGGTTGGACGATCGAAGTTGTTGACAGCGACGCGGACGTCGGCGGTCATACATCGCTGGCGCTGGATGCTGCGGCCGCGGCGCACATCAGCTATCGCGACTGGACCAACGGCGATCTGAAATACAGCCGCCGGCAAGGCGCCGGCTGGGCGACGCAGGTCGTGGACAGCGCAGGAGATGTGGGTCTGTTCACCTCGTTGGCGCTGGACGCTGCTGGCCGGCCGGCCATCAGCTATCTGGACTTAACGCATAATGCGCTGAAACACGCGGCCTGGACCGGCGACCGCTGGCAGCTCGATGCGGTGGACAGCGCCGGCAACGCGGGCGATTACACCTCTCTGGCGCTCGACGCCCACGGCCGGCCGCACATCAGCTATCACGACTCTAGCCTGGGCAGCCTGAAATATGCCCGCTGGACCGGCGTCGAGTGGTCAATCGAAACGGTATTCAGCGGCGCCATCGGCGCGAACACGTCGCTGGCACTGGGGCGCGACGGCCGGCCAGCGATTGGCCTGTTCGACGATGCCAGCCATGCGGTGAAGCTGGCCCGTTGGACCGACGCGAGCTGGGAAATACAGACCGCCGATGTGATCAGCGCGACGGCCAGGTGGCTCTCGCTGGCGCTGGACAGCGCCGACAATCCCCAGCTCGCCTATCACGACGCGGCGGCCGGTGTGCTCAAACACGCCCGCTGGACCGGGACGAGCTGGACCAGACAGGTTGTGGACAACGTCGGGCCGATCAGCTTCGTCTCGCTGGTGATCGCCAGCGACGACGCGGCGCACATGGCTTACTATGACGCCGCGCGCGGCGATCTCAAGCACGCGCGCGGGGTGGGGACCGGTTGGATCATCCAGACTGTGGACAGCGCCGGAGATGTGGGCGGCTACCCATCTCTGGCGCTCGCTGGCGGAGGGGGGCTGCACGTCAGTTACTATGACTGGACCGGCTTCCGGCTGAAATACGCCTATTGGAACGGCGTCGCCTGGATCAGCGAACCGGCAGCCAGCGCCGGCGCGACCGGCTTCAATGCGCTCATCGTGCATAGTTCGGGCGCGCCGGCCATCGCCTACTACGACGACACGGCCGGCGTGCTTAGATACGCACGGCGCTCGGCTCCCGCGCCGGCAGCCGGAAACTGGGATAGCCAGATCGTGGATAGCTCAGCCGATGTAGGCGCACACGTGACGCTGGCCCTGGACGCAACCGGCCGGCCGCATATCGGCTACTACGATGTCACCAACGGCGATCTGAAATACGCCCGCGGAACCGGCCAGGACCATCTGGTCTACCTGCCGGCGATTCTGCGCAAGGCTCGCTGAGTGCTGTCCCGAAGATCAACCCCGCCAGTCATTGCGAGCGCAGTCTGCGAAGCAATCTCCTTCGTTAACCGGGAGATTGCTTCGTCGCACACTACGCTCCTCGCAATGACGTTTTCATGCGCCGTGGCGGCGCACACGGCATGAGCAACTGCCCTGAAGATCAACGCAAAGACGCTAAGACGCCAGGAAAACCATATATCTTTGCGCCTCTGCGCCTCTGCCCTTTGCGTTTTCATGGGCCGTCCCACAGGGAGGCTGCGCTATGAATATCCGGGTACACACAGGATTCATCGCTCTCCTATGTCTATGCGTCGCCGCGCTGCCGTGGTCAGTTCACACCGCGATGGGATACGACGGGGAACCTCGCGGCCAGTCTGCGCCGAGGACCAGCCTGGCGGGCGCCATCGGCGACTTCATCTGGTACGACGCCAACGCCAACGGCGTCGAGGACATCGGCGAGCCTGGCATCGCCAACGTGACCGTCAATCTCTACCTGGATGACGGGAACGGCGTCTTCGATCCGCCGGCTGACCTCCTGGCCGCGAGCACGGTCACCTCGGCCAATGGAGGCTACCTGTTCGCAGGTCTGGCGCCGGGCGTCTATTTCGTGGCGGTCAGTGATCTGCATGGCGTCTTGATCGGAATGCAGCGCGTCATCGGCATGCAAAGCCAACCCAATCCCGCGGCCGCCATCTATCTGGGCCAGGGTGAGGTCAACAAGGATGCCGACTTCGCCTATGTGCTGTCGCCGGCTGCCAACCGCGCGGTGGTCGGCGATGTCATCTGGCACGACGCGGACGGCGATGGCTTCCAACAGCCGGGCGAGCCAGGCATCGCTGACCTGGAGGTCTGCGCGACGCCGGCCGGCGACGCGGCTGTCTGTACGGTCACTGACAGCGTCGGCGTCTATCGTCTCGAGTTGGCGGCCGGCGTCTACGCGGTCGCGGCCGGCAGTCCACTCTCTGGCCTGGTTGCGACGACGGCGACGCCCCTCACGGTCTCGGTCACGGCCGGACGGCAAGAGCTGAACGCGGATTTCGGCTATCGCGCCATCACGAATACCCTGGGAGAGATCGGCAACCTGGTCTTCCTGGATGCGAACCAGGACGGCATCTTCGACGCCGGCGATGCGCCGCTGCCGGGAGTCAGTGTTGACTTAATCCACGATGAGAATAGCGACGGCATGTGGGATGCGGGCGAGCCGGTCATCGCCACGGCGACCACGCGCGCCGCCCTCGATGGCGCTGGCGGCAACTACCGGTTCACCGGCGTGCCGGCCGGCGCGTATCTCGTTCACGTGAGCGATCTGATCGGCATCTTGCTGGACTTCCACGCTTCGCCCCTGGGCAGCCCCGGCGCCGATGGGCACGCCCAGGCCGATCCCCTACCGGTCAACCTGGCCGGCGGCCAGAGCTACCTGGCGGCCGATTTCGGCTTCTACCCGTCGGGCAGCGCGGGGACGAGCGTGATCGGAGATCAGCTTTGGATCGATGTGGACGGCGACGGCCGCTTCGACCCCGGCGCGGGCGATTTCGGGCAGCCGGGCGTAGTGCTGGCGCTGCTAGAAGGTGAAGACATCCTCGCCTATGCCACCACCGGCGCGGATGGCGGCTACGCCTTTCTGGGCGTACCTGCCGGCGTCTATGCAGTGCAGGTCTACGACGACTTCGGCGTATTGACCAGCCTGCATTCCACCCCGCCTGGCCCCATGCCGGGCGCCAACGACAACAATCAGACTCAGCCCTACACGGTCACCGTGCCCGCGGCCGGTCTCGATCTGACCGCGGACTTCGGCTATGCCGGCCGCGGCGCGATTCTCGGCACGGTGTACTACGACTGGAACCAGGACGGCATGCAGCAGCCCACCGAGGCCGGCGCGCCGGGCATCCGGGTTGACCTCTATGCGGACGCGGACCGCGACGGCCAGCGCGACTCGGATGCGTCGTTGGCGTTCACGCTGACGGACAGCCAGGGCAACTACATCTTCGCGGATCAACTGCCCGGCAACTACGTGGTGATCGAGTCGGGCAACGGACTCGTCAGCTCCGCGCCCGGCGGCCGGCCCGTGCGCCTCATCGTGCGCGGGGCCATCGGCCTGTCGAAAGGAAATGACTTCGGCGACCTGCTATATGTGCGGCTGAGCGGCCGCGCCTGGCTGGATGTCAACGTGAACGGCGCGCCTGATCCCGGTGAAATCGGGAATGTGAGCGGCCTGCCGATCGCGGTGGCGGGTGTGGACGCGGCGCGTCGCAGCATCAGCCTGGCGTTGACGACCGACCATCAGGGCGCGTTCCTGGCCGAGGATTTGCTGCCCGGCGTCTACACCGTGGCCGCGCCGCGTCTGCACGGCAGTTTCATACTCACCACGCCGTCCAGCCACGTGATCACCCTGACCACGACCCTTACCGAAAACCTGGGTCTCAACTTCGGCTACCAATCGCCGACAGGGACCGCCGTGCAGCAGTTCGAGGTCGTCGCCACGGACGGTCAGGTCGTGCTGACCTGGGCCACCCTGGCCGGTCGGGCGGCCAGCTTTCACGTGTGGCGGGCCGACAACCGCAAGGGGATCGGCGAGATGCGTCTCACCAGCCAGCCGATTGCCGAGACGACGGCCGGCGTTTATCGCTTCGTAGATGCGACGGCCCTGCCAGGTCAGAGCTACTGGTACTGGCTGGCCGACGCCCTGACCGGCGCTCGCTGCGGGCCGGCTGAGCTGGCTGACCGGCAAGGAAGCAAGGTTTTCTTCCCCACCCTGATCAATCACTAAAGCATGGTTGCCCCTCGTCCTGAAAATCGCCCGCCAAGCGCCTGGCGCTTGGCGGGTCCCGCTTGCACCGCGATTGTAGTCAGGATCATGGCGCAGCGCGGCCCGGACGCGGAATAATAAGGTCGTTATGGTACGCGCTCAAACCTACTGACAGCAAACTGTAAGGTAGTACTGGGGTACTATGTGTTATCATAAGCAGAGCAAGCGAGCTCGTAAGCCCACGAGATCCGTCAAGGTCAAGACGTGCGGTCTCGGAAGGACTTCCGAAATTCTCTCAGTAACAGGAGTTACGCAGTCGCACACTACGCTCCTCGCAATGACCGGGCACAGGAAACCACTGCGTATGTCCTATCAGTAACACTAAGGAGGCTGACATGCGAAGCGATCGGATGATTCACTGGGCGGTGCGTTGGCTGGCGATCCTGACACTGGCGACGGCCAGCCTGGGCGCAGGGGTTGTGACTGGCCCGTCCGCCGTGGCGGCGGCTGCTCCGCAGTTGGCGGGCCAGACCTGCACGGTCCTCCAGCCTGGCCCAGTCGCAGCCTTCGACGCCTACATCAAACAAGATAGCCCCGACTCGCGGCTGGGCGGCGACAACGAGTTGCGCGTCAAAACCGAGAGCGGCAAGCTCAACCGCTCGCTCTTGCGTTTTGACCTGTCAGTCATTCCAGCAGATGCGATCGTGACCAGCGCCACCCTATCGTTGTGGGTCAAAGAGGTCAAGGATGGCAACGTGACGATCAGCGCCCGGCGGGTGACCGCCTCGTGGAATGAGGCTCAGGTGACCTGGAAGGCGCGCGATAAGGCGGCCAACCTGCTGTGGACTGCCCAGGGCGGCGACTACAGCGCCACTGCGTTGGATACCGAGCCATTCGTCAAAGACGTCAAGAACTACTGGGCGGCCTGGGATGTGACCGCCGCGGCTGCGAACTGGGTGAGCAACCCCGCCGCCAACTACGGCGTCATTCTCGAATCGCCGGTCACCAGCCCCAAGAACGAGACCAAGTTCAAGAGCAGCGACGACGGCACAGCCAGTCAGCGTCCCAAGCTCGAGGTTTGCTATTCGGCGGGCGTCACTGTCGAGCCGGACAACAGCGACGAGGGAGTCTCGGGAACCACCAAGACCTATGCGCATGTGGTAACGGTGGGCAACCTGACGACCGCAGTCAGCCTGTCCGCCGGTTCCAGCAAGGGCTGGACTACGCGAGTCTACCGGGATGTGAACGGCAACGGCGTGAAGGATCCCGAAGACACGCTCATCACGCAGACGCCGGTCATCGGCCCGAACGTGACCTATCCCATCCTGGTGCAGGTGGACATCCCGCCGGGCGCAACTCTCGGTGCCATTGACACGACCACCGTCACCGCGACCGCGGTCGCCACTGGCCGCTTCGACACCGCCGCCGACGTCACACGCGTGGGCCAGCTCCTGAGCGTTCAGCCGGACAACAGCGCATATGCCACGGCCGGCTCGGTCGTGTTCTACGGCCATTGGATCAAGAACAACGGCGACACGCAAGACTGCGTGACCGTCACCGCGACCTCTAGCCAGGGCTGGACGGTCCTTCTGTGGCAAGATCTGAACCAGAACGGCGTCCACGAAACCAGCAATCCGGCCGAGCCGGCGCTGACGAACCCGGTGTGCATCAACCCTGGCGGCGTCTACTATCTGGTGGCCGAAGTGCGCGTTGGGGCCGGCGCCGCCGCCGGCGCAGTGGATCGCACCGTCGTCGCCGCGCGCTCGGGCAACGAGCCAAGCAAGAGCGACTCGGCGACCGATACCACCACGGTGTTCGTGAACAACCCGCCTGTGGTAGACGGCCAGTACGACGACATCTACCGCATCTCGCCGGATGCTCAGCAGGTGTGCTACAACGCCAACGGCGTCCTGTTCGGCAAGTTGGCCACCTTCTACCAGCCCACGAGCAACGCGGTCTACATGGTGTTGGCGATTGACAAAGACTTCGTGGACAACACCTACGGCACGAACGCAGTCGGCTGGCCCAGCGGTCACACCTTCGGCAACCTGGACGGCTCGGACCATGCCCAGTTCTACGGCTACGACGCCAACGGCGCCCTCGTGTTGGACTTCAAGCTCGACTACATTGACGCCAAGAGCGGCACGCCATCGGGCTATGCGTCTCTCGGCGTGAGCGGCGGCGAAGGCAAGGTCAACGTCGGGAGCGCGGCGCATATCCAGCAGTGGGGCTCATCTCTCGCCTACAGTCTGAACGCCACCGGCTACTGCGCGGGCGGCAACTGCAACCTGGCCGGAACCGATCTTAAGGTGAATTCGCCGGCCACCGACGAGTTCTACACCGCCAACCCGACCTATCCGAACTGGATCTACGACGTCATCTACGAGGTGAAGATTGACAAGGCGGCCTTCGGCGCGGCCGGCTTCGGCTCGCTGGAAGTGCCCTACATCCACGCATCGCCCAGCAAGCTCGGCACAAACACCATCTACGCCGAGCCTGGCGTTTGCCCAGGCGAGATCGGCGATCTCGTGTGGCACGATCAGAATCACGACGGCATTCAGGACGGCGGCGAGCCGGGCATTGATGGCGTGCAGGTCAAGCTCTACCGGGACGACGGCGACCGGCTGTTCGACCCCGCCAAGGACACCGTAGTCGGCACGCAGACCACGCGGTCGGGCGGCAAGTATCTGTTCCAGAATGTGGCGCCCGGCGATTTCTTCGTGGATGTGGTGGATGCCACCGTGCCAGCGGGCTACGTCAGCACCACGAACAACGACCCGACCCCGGTCTTCAACCTGGATCCGGGCGAGAGATACCTGGATGCCGACTTCGGCTACAGCCCAGCCTACGGCGAGTTGGCGATCAGCAAGACGCTCACCAGCGCACAGCCGACCTACATGGGCCAGGAGATCAGCTACACGATTCGCATCACCAACACCGGCACGACCCTGGTGACCTTCCTGCCCTTGGAGGACTACTACGACACGAGCAAGGTGGACTTCCTGGCCGCGACGCCGGCCACGAACGATAACCTGGATGACGGCGTGCTGAACTGGAGCGATCTGACGGCCAGCTTCGGCCGCGATCTGGCCCCTGGCCAGGCGTTTGCGGTGGTCGTGCGCTTCCGCGCGACGCAGGCGACCACGACGACCCTGCTGGCAGCCGCAGCTTCGGTCGCGGGCCTGCAGGCCGAGCCGGTCGTGGATGGCTTGCTGGACAGCAACTATCAGTTCCAGCAATATTTCGCCTATCCTGCCAACGACGCGCCTGCGAATCTGTATGCCTATGCCGGCGCGAGCATGTGCTACTGGGCGCTCGTCGTGGATCGGTCGTTCAACGATAACGTCTACTCGGAGACCTTCGGCGCCTATCTGTCGTTGGATGGCTGGACGCAAGCGCACAAGTTTAGCAACCTGACGGGCAGTGATAATGTGGTGTTCAACATCACCTATACCGGCGGCAGCTACAGCAACGTGACGCTGGATTACCTGAACGGCGTGCCCGGCGCCTGGTCTTCGGGCCAGACGACCAAAGATGGCAGCCCGGCGCCCGGCACGCCGCCCATCGCGGACGCCATGACGTCGCTGCACTGGAACATGGAGAATTCTGGCTGGACAAGCCTGACCCAGTCGCCGCCGTATAATTACAACCAGACCTCGGGCAAATACTGGGAATGGGCGATGATCTACGAGTTCTCCATTCCCAAGAGCCGCATGGGCGGCGCGTGCGGCAATGTGACGCTGGCTTCGGCGCACAACTCGCCTACCAAGGATAAGGGGATGGCGAGCATCGGCGACCGCGTGTGGGGCGACGCGGATGAGGATGGCGTACAGGATCCTGGCGAGACCGGCCTGCCGAACGTGGTGGTCAATCTGTATCAGGGCGCCACATTGGTGCGCACCACCCACACCGAGCCAGGCACGAGCGGCTACTACATCTTCAACAACCTGGCGGCCGGAACCTACACGGTCGTGGTTGATCAGACCACTGTGCCGACCGACTACGTTTTGACTACCAACAACCAGCCGTTGACCGTGGCGCTGAACAGCGGGCAGAAATACACCGCGGCGGACTTCGGCTATTGGCTGCACGGCACGGCCAGCATCGGTGACCGGGTGTTCTACGACCTGAACGGCGACGGCCTGCCGGACGATGACGGCGAGCCAGGCATCAATGGCGTGCGCGTGAACCTGTTCAGCGGCGCATGCGGCACGGGCGGCGCGCTCAAGAAGACCATGCTCACGGCCGGCGACGGCGACTATGACTTCACCCGCCTGGCGGCTGGCGTCTACTGCGTGGATGTGGACAACAGCACAGTGCCCTCTGGCTATGGCTTGACCACCGCCAACGAGCCGGCCACCGTGACGGTGAACGACGGGCAGGACTACAACCTGGCGGATTTCGGCTACCGGGCGACCTGTCCTCCTGGCGCGATCCCGAACCTGGCCCAGGCCCGCGGCGCGCTGGATGACACGGGCGCGACCGTGGCGACCGTGCGGAGCTATGTATGCTCGGAGATCAAACCCGCGCCAGGTTCCATCGGCGACACGGTTTGGAACGACGCCAACGGCAATGGCGTGCAAGACCTGTATGACTCGAACAACGACGGCATACCCGATACGTCCGAACCGGGCATCGCGGGCGCGGTCGTCAAGCTCACCTGGTTCAATGGCACGGTGGTCACGGCGACCACGACGATCACCGGCTACTATCGGTTCGATCTGCTGCCGGCCGGCGTCTACACGGTGGACGTCATCTCGATCGCAGCGGGCTACTACCCGACCACGAGCAACCATCCGCAGACGGTGAACCTGGGGTTCGCTCAAAACTACACGGACGCGGACTTCGGCTACGCGGGCAAGGGGCCGATCACCGGCGTGGTCTTTTATGATTGGAACAAGGACGGCCAGCAAGGCCCGAATGAGCAGGGCATCGGCGATGTCGAGGTGTGTCTCTTCCGCGATACGAATTGGGATGGCCACCTGGATGGCGGCGACGTGTTCATAGGCTGCACCCGCACCAACAGCGACGGGGGTTACGTCTTCCCTGATCAGATCGCGGGCCGCTACCTGGTCGTGCAGACGCAGCCGGCCGGCCTGGAAAACACCACGCCGAACACCCGGCCGCTGAGCCTGGTGATCGTTGGCCCCGGCGGCTCGTCGGATAACAACAACTTCGGCGAGATCGTCTACGTGAAGCTGGGCGGCTTCGCCTATCTGGACGCGGATGGCGACGGCGTGCGCGACCCCGGCGAGGATACCGGCCTTTACAACGTGCCGATCCAGGTCACCGGCTCCGATGTGAGCGGAAACAGCGTGAACACCACGAAGACCACCGTGGCCGGCGACTACCTGGCCTCGGGCCTGCTGCCCGGCACGTACACGGTGTCGGCGCCGAGCGTCGCGAACGGCTATCAGCGCACCTCGCAAAGCCCGCTGACCACCACGTTGACCGTGGTCATCACGCAAGACCTCACGCTGGACTTCGGTTACGCCTATCCGACCATCGTGACGATCCAGCGGTTCGAGGCGTCGGCTGCCCGCGGCGCGGCGATCCTGGAGTGGGAAGTGGTAGGCCTGCCCGCGCAGGGTTTCCATGTCTGGCGCGCCGACAACAACAAGGCGGCCGGCGCAGTCCGCGTGACCCCTGCGGCGCTGCCGCCGACGGCCGATGGCCGCTATCGCTTCGTGGATAGCACGGTGCAGGCCGGCCAGACCTATTGGTACTGGCTCGAAGAGGTCGCGACAGCGCAGCAGTTCGGCCCGCGATCTGTCACCCTGCCGCGCAACGCAGGTCGCGTCTTTCTGCCGATGGTCGGCGCGTCGTCGCCAGTGAACCACGCCGCGGCCGCATTGGCGCACGACGCGACTGGCGCCTTCCTTTCGCTGATCGGTGAGTAGTAGCGACCGGCCTCGAAACTGACCCATTACGTGCCAGGCGCTTCGGAAGCGCCTGGCACGTGGCGTATTATCCCCTCGACCTCCTCCTCAAGACGATTGTAAACAGATTGTAAGCCTTGCCACGGACCTTCTCATGCTATAATGCTAGCCGCTTAGTACCGTGGTACTACTGTCAGAATAGCGGCGCACCCATGCGGCGTCGAGCCCAATCTGGAGGAAACCATGCACGAACCCACTTCTCTGTTCACCAGGCCCGTGCTTGCCGGCAGCCTGCTCGCAGCCTTGCTGATTGCGAGCCTGTTTGGGCTGGCCCTGGTGTCGTTCGCTGCGCCCCAGGCGCCGGCGGCCCAAGAGCCATTGGGCTGCGTCGCCGTGGGCGACACGGCCATCACCTGCAACACGTCAACCCCAACTCCCACCCGCACGCGCACGCCGACGCCGACCACCCCGCCGGCCGGCTTCTGCCCGGCCGGGTTGCTCGCCAACCCGAGCTTCGAGACCGTGGATGGCAACGGGTTCCCGATCGGCTGGACGCTGGAGAGCGGCTCAG
The DNA here is from genome assembly GCA_016876015.1 of Chloroflexota bacterium. Taxonomy (GTDB): domain Bacteria; phylum Chloroflexota; class Anaerolineae; order CG2-30-64-16; family CG2-30-64-16; genus VGOD01. The sequence continues at coordinate 38,536 of VGOD01000006.1, read as the reverse complement.
CTTCGACCACGACCTATCTGCCCAATGAGCCGGACGGCCTGCGCATCGGCTGGACGCGCTACAGCGGCGGCAATGGCGTGCTCTCGCAATCGGCTAATGTGACGGCCGGCGCCCTCTACACCATGACCTTCTATGCTGGCTCTCACGAGCCCAGTTCGAAGACGACCATCGCGCTGCGCTTCTACAATGCTTCCGGGACCGAAGTCGGAACCCCGGCCATCCACACCGTCACCTATGACATGGAGAGCAGCGGCCCGAATCCCAGCCTGGGCGGCCCCTATACACTGGCGGCCGCGGCGCCGTCCGGCGCGACCAACTTGAAGGTTATCTTGAAGGACACCGATAGCTCTGGCAACGCCTACACCAAGGCGGATGCGATGTGTCTGGTGGAGACGCTGGCCACGCCGACGCCCACCAGCACGCCGACACGGACACCGACTTCAACCAGCACGCCCACGCGCACGCCGACCAGCACGTCAACCTCAACCAGCACGCCCACGCGCACGCCGACCAGCACGTCAACCTCAACCAGCACGCCCACGCGCACACCGACCAGCACGTCAACCTCAACCAGCACGCCCACGCGCACGCCGACGCCGACCAGCACTGCGACAGCCACAAGCACCCCCACGCGCACACCGACAGCGACCTCCCTGCCGCAGCCCGGCCTGACGGTGGACAAGACGTTCCGGCTGCCGCAGAATCGCACAGTCCTCGTCGTAGGCGAGACGGTCAGCTTCGATGTGGTAGTGTCCAACACCGGCGGCAGCGACATCGCCTATCTGCCGCTCAACGACTACTTCGACAAGACGTGCCTGACCTACAATCGCAAGAGCTCGACGCCGCCGGAAACTGAGTTCAGCAACGATACCGGCGTGGTCCGCTGGCAAGATCTGACCGTCGCCAACGGCATTGACCTGGCGCCGGGGCAGAGCTTCACAACCACCGTGGTCTTCAACGTCACTGGCGTCAGCAGCCAGGGCTATAACACTGCGGAGGCGACCGGCGCGCTGGACGTCTTCAACCAGCCAGTTCCGGGCGATCAGGATTCCGTCTATTTCACCTGTGTGTTGCCTGCGAGCATCGGGGACTACGTGTGGAACGACGCGGATGGCGATGGCCTGCAGGATGTGGACGAGGGCGGCGATAGCCAGCCCGATGGCATCAACGGCGTCACCCTGCGCCTCTACCGCGATGATGGCGACAGCGTCTTCGAACCAGGCGCAGATGATCTCTTGACAGCCACCCAGGTCACGGCTGGCAATGGCGCCTACAGCTTCACGCTGCTCCCGCCAGGCAGCTACTGGGTGGACGTGGACGAAACCAGCCCGGCGCTCGCCGGCTACTTCTTCATCGCCGGCAGCCAGAGCGGCCCCGAACCCAAGCTGGTCAGCCTCAGCGCCGGCCAGAACTACACGACCGCCGACTTCGGCTATGCCGGCAAGGGGACGGTATCGGGCGTCGTCTTCTACGACTGGAACAGCGACGGCTCCCAGGGGCTGAACGAAGCCGGGATTGACAACGTGGAGGTTTGCCTCTACCGCGACAGCGACGGCAGCGGCGACTACAGCGCCGGCGATCAGCAGCAAGGCTGCCAGCAGACCGCGAGCGGCGGCGGCTACAGCTTCACCGGCCAACTGCCGGGCCGCTACTTCGTGGTGCAGACGCAGCCCGGCGGCTTGCAGAGCACCACGCCCAACATCCGCACCGTAGACCTGATCGTGATCGGACCCGGCGGCTCGTCCACCGACAACAACTTCGGCGAGATCGTCTACGTGAAGCTGGGCGGCTTCGTCTATGTGGACAGCGACGGCGATGGCGTGCGCGACCCCGGCGAGAACACCGGCCTCTACAACGTGCCGTTGCAGATCACGGGCGCAGATGTGGCTGGCAACAGCGTGGGCGCCAACCAGACCAGCGTGGCCGGCGACTACCTGGCTTCGGGTCTGCTGCCCGGCACGTACACCGTGACCGCGCCCAGCCTGGCAAACGGTTATCAGCGCACCTCGCAGAGTCCGCTGACCACCACGTTGACCGTGGTCATCACACAAGACTTGACCCTCGACTTCGGCTATGCCTATCCGACCGCGGTGACAGTGCAGTGGTTCGAGGCGACCCCGGCGCGCACCGGCGCAACGCTGACCTGGGAAATCCAGGGCTTTGCGGCGCAGGGCTTCCACGTCTGGCGCGCGGACAACGCCAAGGGCGCACAGATGGCGCGGCTGACCGCCAAGTCGCTGCCGCCGACGGCCGATGGCCGCTATCGGTACGTGGACAGCACGGCCGCGGCCGGCCAGACCTACTGGTATTGGCTGCAAGATGCGAGCTCGGGCCAGCAGTTCGGCCCGCAGAGCGTGGTGATGCCTCGTAGCGATGCGTATCGCTCGTTGTACTTGCCGATGATTCCCAGCCGGTAGGCCAGGCGCATCGCGCCTTCAGCCGGAGACTCCACGGATTCGTAGTCACGACTTCAGTCGCGCCCCGGTAGGCCGCACGACTGAAGTCGTCATTACCACAACTTCTATGCTCTGCGGCATCTGTCCAGAAAACGGGACGCGGACGACGCGGAGAACGCGGAGAGAGCCTGAATTGGCCGCGTCGTCCGCGGTCTCCGCGTTCATCCGCGTTCCATTTTCATCCCCTGAGTGCGTTGCGGTGCACACCCCCACTCTGGACTTCTTCCCTCGCGTGCGCTATAATGAGCGATGTCTGTCGAAAATGATCGGTTCGCCGCATCCTCACAGACCACGAGGACATCATGCAGCGCTGGTTCGCACGTTGGCCGCGCCTCAAGTGGTTGCAGCCGGGGATAGGGGTCAAACGCTGGTTATTGCTGGCTTTGGCCGGCCTCACGCTGATCGGCGCGGGCGCGGCCGGGCTGGCCGACCTGATAGATGCGCCGCTCCTCCGCAGGTTGGTGGCGGGAACGCGGCCGTCTGTCCTCAGCACGTTGGCCCAGAGTGTGCTGTTCCTCCTGGCCGGCGGCATCCTATTGGCGATGGGAGCAGGAGGGCTGAACCGGTCGCTGCTCGCCGCGTTCCGCCGCAATACCCAGGGCGAAGTGGTGGACGTCGTCTATCGCCACCGACAGCGCCGCCGCGGCCCCAAGATAGTCGCCATCGGGGGCGGCCACGGTCTCAATACCCTACTGCGCGGCCTCAAAGAATATACTGATCATCTCACCGCCATCGTCACGGTGGCCGACGACGGCGGCAGCTCGGGCCGGCTCCGCCGCGATCTGGGCATCTTGCCGCCGGGCGACTTCCGCAACTGCATCGCGGCCCTGTCGGACGATGAAGGGCTGATGAGCCAGCTCTTCCAATATCGCTTCGGCGATGACAGCGATCTCGACGGCCACAGCTTCGGCAATCTGTATCTGACGGCCATGACCGCGATCACCGGCAGTTTTCAGAGCGCGCTGGACGAGTCGCGGCGGGTGTTGGCGGTGCGCGGGCGGGTGCTGCCCTCCACCGCGGCCCAGGTGGTGCTGTCAGCCGACCTGACGGTCCCCGCGGCGAACGATAGCGAGGCGACGGCAGAGGGCCGCTGGCAGCGCATCCACGGCGAGTCGCAGATCACCGCGATGCGCGGCCAGGTGCAACGCGTCTACCTGTTGCCAGAGGACGCGCCCGCGTATCCAGAAGCCATCCGCGCCATCCTGGACGCCGATCTGATCGCCCTCGGCCCTGGCAGCCTGTACACCAGTGTGCTGCCGAACCTGTTGGTGCGCGATCTGGCGCGGGCCATCGCGGCTGCGCCCGCGCCGAAAGTGTACGTGTGCAACGTCGCCACCCAGGCCGGCGAAACAACCGGCTACGACGTGAGTGAGCACGTGCGGGCGCTGCGCGACCACGTCGGGCCTGGTCTGTTTCAGATCGTGCTGGCCAACCACACCTTCCCATCGTCGCCCCCACCTGGCGCGGATGTAGATTGGGTGCACTTGCCGAGATCGGAGCGGCTAGACTATCGCCTGATCACGCGCGACCTGGTGGATCCTCGTTATCCGTGGCGCCATGACCCGGCAAAGCTGGCGCAGGCGCTGGTGGAGTTTGTCAAACCATGACAGAAGACAATCCTGAACGTATCTCGTGCGACTATTTCGAGACCCTCTATGGCGTCGCGCGCACCGTCAACTCGTCGCTGGACGTGATGCAGATCCTGCAGATGATCGTCAGCAGCACGGCAAACGCGTTGAGCGTCAAAGCGTGCTCGCTGCGTCTGCTCGGTCCCGATGGCCGGCATCTCTTCTTCGGCGCGGCCTATGGCCTCAGCGCCGGCTATCGGGCCAAAGGCCCGGTGGATGTGGCGCACAGCGAGGTGGATCGCCTGGCGCTGGCTGAGGGCAACCCGGTCTACGTCGCTAATGTGCGGACCGACACGCGCTTTCAGTACGGGGAACAGGCGCACGAAGAAGGGATCGTTTCGGTGCTGGTGACGCCGTTGCAAGTGCAGGATCAGGCCATCGGCGTCTTGCGCGTCTACAGCCGGGTGCAGCGCGAGTTCACGCCGGCCGAGCTGGAGCTCGTAGAGGCGATCGCCAGCCTGAGCGCCATCGCCATCGAGAACGGCCGGCTCTATGAGCGTCTGAACCGTGACTACCAGGCGGCGATCGCGGCCGTGCGCACGCGCTCACCAGAAGAGATGTGATCTGGCTCATACAAGTCGCACGGGGACTGTGTTACACTGCGGCTGATTGTGAACGGCTCGTAATTCACACCACAGCAGCCGTACAAAGGCGCCGGCACCTCGTGTCGGCGCTTTTCATGGCCTCGACCAGACCGTGGCATCGGCTGTTTAGCCAAAATAAGGAGGCGCTGCAATGGCAGCCAAGGTAGGCATCAACGGCTTTGGCCGCATCGGGCGGCAGGTGCTCAAGGCGATCCGGGATTTCTATCCCCAATCCCTTGAGGTGGTAGCGTTCAACGACATCGGTGATCTTCCCACGATGGCGCATCTGCTCAAGTACGACTCGAACTACGGACGATTCAATGGTGCAGTGGAAGTGGCTGAAGGCGCGCTGGTCATTGATGGCAAGACGATCAAGGCGTTCAAAGAAACCGATCCTTCCCGGCTCCCGTGGGGTGATTTGGGCGTGGACATCGTGGTCGAGTCCACCGGCCTCTTTACCATCAAGAAGGACGGCGTCAACAAGAAGGGCAAGGTCGTCCAGGGCGCGGAGAATCACATCACCAAGGGCGGCGCGAAGAAGGTCATCATCTCGGCGCCGGCCGAAGGCGAAGACCTGACGATCGTGATGGGCGTGAACGATGACAAGTACGATCCGGCCACACATCACGTCATCTCCAACGCGTCGTGCACCACCAACTGTCTGGCGCCGGCCGCCAAGGTCGTCCACGACAAGTTCAAGATCGTGCGCGGCCTGATGACCACCATCCACGCCTACACCAACGATCAGAAGATCCTGGATCTGCCCCACAGCGACTTGCGCCGTGCGCGTGCGGCCGCGATGAGCATCATCCCGACGACCACCGGCGCGGCCAAGGCCGTGGCGTTGGTCATCCCAGACTTGAAGGGCAAGTTCGACGGCTACGCGCTGCGCGTGCCCACTTCCACCGTCTCGGTGGTGGACTTCACCGCGCAGGTCGAAATCCCGACCACCACCGAGGAGCTGCGCCAGGCGTTCCGCGCGGCGGCCGCCGGCCCCATGAAGGGCATCCTGCAGGCCGTGGAAGAGCCGCTGGTTTCCATTGACTACAAGGGCGACCCGCACAGCTCGTCCGTGGATCTGCCCTTCACCAGCGTGCTGGGCAAGGGCGCGGGCGACTTCCTCAAGGTCGTCACCTGGTACGACAATGAGTGGGGCTACAGCGTGCGCACCGCGGATTTGGCCGCATTGATGGCGAGCAAGCTGTAGACGAGTAGACAAGTAGACAAGTAATAAGTAGACAAGGAGGCTCGCCCGAGAGGCTCCTTGTCTACTTGTTTCCTTGTCTACTTGTTTCCTTGTCTACTTGTTTCCTTGTCTACTTGTTTCCTTGTCTACTTGTTTCCTTGTCTACTTGTTTCCTCATCTACCCAGGAGTCATTCCATGAACAAAAAAACCGTCCGTGACATCGAGCTGCGCGGCAAGCGCGTGCTGATGCGCGTGGACTTCAATGTGCCGATGGCCGATGGCGTGGTAACAGATGACAAGCGCATTCGCGCGGCGTTGCCCACTATCCAGTACGTGCTCGACCAGGGCGCTTCGGTGATCCTGATGAGCCACCTGGGTCGGCCGAAGGGCGGGCCCGATCCCGAGTTCAGCCTGAAGGCCGGGGCCGAGACGCTGAGCAAGCTGCTGGGCAAGCCTGTGCAGATGGCGCCCGATTGCGTCGGCCCGGCGGTCGAGGCGATGGCGCACACGCTCAAGCCCGGCGACGTGCTGATGCTCGAAAACACGCGCTTCCACAAGGGCGAAGAGAAGAACGACCTGGAACTCGCGGAGCGCATGTCGGTCCTGGGCGATGTCTACGTGAACGACGCATTCGGCTCCGCGCACCGCGCACATTCGTCTACCGAGGGGGTTGCCCGCTTCCTGCCTGCGGTCTCCGGCTTCTTGATGGAACAAGAGTTGGAGTACCTGGGCCGCGCGACCGAGAACCCGGCCCGCCCTTACGTGGCCATCCTCGGCGGCGCCAAGATCAGCGACAAGATCGCAGTCGTCGAGAATCTGCTCAGCAAGTGCGACACGCTGATCATCGGCGGCGGCATGGCCAACACCTTCCTGGCGGCCAAGGGCTACAACATGCAAGACAGCCTGGTCGAGGCCGGCTCAGTTCAAACCGCCGCGGCGATCCTGGCCAAGGCCGGCGTCAAGCTGATGCTGCCTGTGGATGCCGTGGTCGCCGACAAATTCGACGCCGAAGCAGCCAGCCAGGTGGTAGATGTGGACAAGATCCCGGCGGGCTGGCGCATGTTGGACATCGGCCCGCGGAGCGTCGAGAAGTTCGGCGCGGCGCTGAAGGCGGCCAAACTGGTCGTGTGGAACGGCCCGTTGGGCGTGTTCGAGATGCCGAAGTTCGCCGAGGGCACTTTCGCCATCGCACGGCTGCTGGCCGAAAGCGGCGCGACGACCGTCATCGGCGGCGGCGACAGCGCCAGCGCAGTGAAAAGGGCTGGCGTGACGAAGAAGATGACCCACGTTTCCACAGGCGGCGGCGCCAGCCTGGAATTCCTGGAAGGCAAAGTGCTGCCGGGCGTGGCGGCGCTGAACGATCGGTAGAACAGTAAACCCAATAGACCATGGCCGTGCAGACAATCGTGAAACCGCCTCGACAGCCGGCCTTGACTCCGGGCGGGGCGACACCGTCGTCTGCGGCGTCATCAAAGGCGGGCGTCTGGCCGAAGTGGGACGAGCCGATGCACTCAGCCCTCCGCCGGCCATTCAGGGTTGCTGAGTATAGATCTGTTGGTGCTGCATCCCCGGGAGGATGATTACGCCGCGGAGCACCCCGGCCCGCAAGATGCGCTGCTGAGCATCGAAGTGGCCGACGCCACGGCAGATTACGATCGAGAGGCCAAGATCCCAGCCTATGCCCGCGCCGGCATAGCCGAAGCATGGCTGCTGGATTTGAGCGCCGATTGCCTGGAGGCCTATCGGGAACCGTCGCCGGCAGGCTACAGACTGCTGCGCAAGGCATTGCCCGGAGAGACAGTCAGCCCCCTGGCGTGCCCCGATGTCATCTTGGCGCTAGACGACATCATCAGATAGCAGACCGCAAAGGAGGGTGCGATGGGATTTCTGGACAGCCTGCGCAAGGCCCTGAGCGGACGCCAGGGCGACAAGGGCAGCGGCGGGAGCAGCTTTGGCGATGACCCCAACACGTACTGGATCTACGCCCAATGCCGGCGCTGCGGCGAGCCCCTGAAGACGCGCGTGAATCTGATGAATGAGCCCAGCCAGGCCGACGATGGCGAAGGCTGGATCGTCCGCAAAGGGCTGGTCGGCTCCGGCGCCAACCGCTGCTTCCAGACCATCGAAGTGACGCTCAGCTTCGACGCCAGGAAACAGAATGTCATTGAAAGCGAAGTGCTGGGCGGCAAACTGATCACCGCGGAAGAGTACGAGGAATTGATGCGTAGTGCGTAGTCCGTATGGCGTAGTGCGTAGTCCGTATGGCGTGTTATGTCGAATCAATACGCAATACGCAATACGCAATACGCAATACGCAATACGCAATACGAGACACGAAAAGGAGCATTCACCACATGCGTAAACCCATTCTCGCCGGCAACTGGAAGATGAATAAGACACCGGCCGAGGCCGTAGAGTTCGCGCGGGCGCTGCTGCCGTTGGCGACCCGCTATCCGCAGGTGGAAATGGTCGTGTGCCCGCCGTTCGTGGCGCTGCCGGCCGTCGCCGAGGCGCTGGCAGGCAGCCGGATCGGCGTCGGCGCGCAGAATGTGCACTGGGAGAAGAACGGCGCGTTCACAGGCGAGGTGTCGGCCTCGATGCTGGCCGGCCTGGTTGACTATGTGATCATTGGCCACTCGGAACGCCGCCAGTATTTCGGCGAGACAGACGAGCTGGTCAACCGGAAGATCAAGGCGGCGCTCGGCCACGGCCTCAAGCCCATCGTCTGCGTCGGCGAAGACCTGGCGCAGAACGAAGCGGGCATGACCGATACGCTGGTCGCCGGCCAGGTGCGAGCCGCCTTCGCAGGCCTCACAGCCGAACAGGCCGGCCAGATCGTCATCGCCTACGAGCCGATCTGGGCCATTGGCACCGGCAAGAACGCCACGCCCGAGGACGCCAGCCGCGTGTGTGGGCAGGTGGTGCGCCGCGCCATCGCCGGGCTGTATGGCGCGGGGTTCAGCCAGGCCATGCGCATCCAATACGGCGGCAGCGCCAACGACAAAAACATCGGCGACCTGATGGCGATGCCCGATATTGACGGCGCGCTCATCGGCGGCGCCAGCCTGAAGGCCGATGTGTTCGAGGCCATGGTGCGCATCACCGCGGAACGGCGCTAGACGGCATGTCCCTCTTGCCGCCCCTCTTCACCTTCTCCCTCACCGTAGCGGCGCTTATCGTGCTCAGCCGGTGGATCAACCGGCAGGTGCTGACGCTCGGCATGCGCGTGACGGGCGCGGAGCAGGTGGCGATGGTCATCTACTATCTGGTGATGCTGCCCGGCATCTTGCTGCACGAGCTGAGCCATGCCGGGATGGCCAGACTGGTCGGGCTGAAGGTCGGCAAGTTCGCACTCGGCCCGCGGCGGCGAGCCCGGAGCAAAGTGATCGAGCTTGGCTCGGTGACGGTCGGCAGCGGCGGCTCGCTGCGCGACAGCCTGGTGGGGCTGGCGCCGTTCTTGACCGGAACAGCCGTGCTGCTGTTGGTGGGCTACCAGGTCTTCGACGTGGCGGCGGTGGGCCAGGCGTGGGCTGCCGGGGGCTGGGCGAGCGTGTGGCGCGAGGTGAACGGCATCTGGCGTGTGCCCGACTTCTGGTGGTGGGCCTACATGATCTTCGTCGTCAGCAACGCCATGACCCCCAGCCCCGCCGATCGCCAGCCGTGGCTGGTCGCTGGCCTCTACATTGGGCTGGCGCTGGTGGTGGTGTATGTCCTGGCCGGCCTGCCGGTGCTCCCCGCCGCGCTGACCAGCCAGGCGGCGGGCGCGTTCCAGGTGCTCACACTGGGCTTTCTCTTCACCCTGGCGCTGGACCTGCTGGCGGCCGCGGCCCTGTGGTTGGTCGAGGTGATCATCCTGGGGCTGCAGGGTTCCCGAGGCTTAGGTTGAGGTTAAGGCTGAGGTTGAGACCTTGACCTTAACCTTAGCCTCAATCTCGACCTCGACCTAACGCAATACCCGTTCATCCCCCACGCGTCGCGTGATCTTGCGCTCGTCCAGGTGTTCCATGATCGCCAGGGCATACTTGCGACTCGCGTTGAACGCATCCCGCACCTGGGCCACGGTCATGCTGCCCTTTTCCCTGATGTAAGCCACGATGCGGCTGACTATCTCATCATAAGTTTCCTTGAGAAACAGCACGTCCTCGCTCAGCCTGACCAGCGTTCCCGCATACATCAACGCGCTGACGATCTCGGCGTCCGCCATCGCCGCGGATTCGGCCATCGAGGGCGGCGTGTAGGGCTGCCGGCGGAATGCGGCCAACAGCGCATCTACCCGCGTCTGCTGCTCGGCAGTGAAGGTGATGCGGAAGCCGGGGCGGTGAAGGTAGTCGCCGGTCTCCGCTACTATCTCTTCGCTCGCGGCCCGCGCGACCAGCTCGTTGAAGAGCTTCGGCGGCCATCGCTCGCGACCCTGCACCCGGCTCTTCAGCTCCTCCCGCCCGATGCCCGGCCGCAGCGGAAACTGACCGTGATAGTCGTCCAGGATGTCGGCCAGACGGCCGGCCAGCGTGCGCCAGCCCTCCAGCGAGATGGCCAGGGTTGCGCTGGCCGCCAGCGGCGGCTGCACTACGCCAAGCGGCAAAATCTGGCCTTCGGCGATCAGCCGGGCCAAAGTCGCCTCGGCAGCCGCGGCCGGCAGCCCGCTGCGCTCGACCGCGGTTTTCAGCGACCCTGGCTCGCCCGCGGCGAGGGCGTGCAGCAGCAGATCCTCGGGGGTGCCACGCGCCAGCGTCTCCAACTGCGCGATGACCTGCGGCTGAAACCGCCGCCAGCGACGCGCCGGGTGTGGATTCACCACCTGGCCACCCCCGATCGTCAGGCTGGGCGATGGCTGGCGGATGATGAAGCGATCGCCCGCGACCACCGCGACGGCCGAGTCGAGGCGCAACTGCGCCCAACCGGTCCCGCCTGGCCCGATCTCCTCGGCGCTCAGCAGCCGCACGCGCGCCGGCGCCTCGGCCGCGCCGCTGAAGAAATCCACCATCTGGTTGTGGCGCAGCCGCATGGCCGCGGCTGTCCCTGTCTGATCGGCGACCAGGCGCATACGCACATCGAGCAGATCGGTTGTTCGCAGGGCGCCCGGCCTGCCGACCACCATGCCGCGCGCCAGTTGGTCGGGGTGCACCCCGGTCAAGTTGATCGCCAGCCGGCTGCCCGGCAGCCCTCTTTCCACTGCGCGCTTGTGCGTCTGCAGCGTGCGAATGCGCGTCCGCAGATGGCCGGGCACGATCTCAACCTCATCGCCCACGCGAAAGACGCCATCGCTGAGCGTGCCCGTGACGACTGTGCCGAACCCGGCGACGCTGAACGCCCGGTCAATCGGCAACCGCGGCTGGCCCCGATCACGACGCACCGGCGCTTGCGCCAGGACATCTGCGAGGATGCGTTTCAATTCCTCCAGCCCGGCGCCTGTGCGCGCGGAGACCGGCACGATCGCCGCGTTGGCCAGCGAGGTTCCAGCGAGCGAGTCATGGACATCGGCCTCCACCAGCTCCAGCCAGCCTTCTTCGCTAACGACATCGGTCTTGGTCAGGGCCACCACTCCGGCCTGCACCTGGAGCAGATCGAGAATGGCCAGGTGCTCGCGCGTTTGCGGCATCATCCCTTCGTCGGCCGCGACGACGAAGAGCGCGGCGTCAATGCCGCCCACCCCGGCCAGCATATTCTTGATGAAGTCAATGTGACCCGGCACATCAATGACCCCTACCTGTTCGGCTGGCGCGCCGGCCGGCGCATCGGCCGGCGGCGGCAGCGTCAGCCAGGCGAAGCCCAGGTCAATGGTCATCTGGCGCTCTTTTTCCTCGCGCAGACGATCGGGGTCAATGCCGGTGAGGGCCAGCACCAGACTGGACTTGCCGTGATCTACATGGCCGGCGGTGCCGATGACGCGCATGGGTTTCTCCTATGCCTGGCGACGCACGCGGGCTCACGTTGCGCTCTTCGGCCGCGCCTCGAGCGCCTTGTTGATCAAGTCCAACAGGTGCTGTGCCTCGCGCGACTGTTGGGCGCCGAGGTTCTCTTGCAGCTTCCAGAGAGCTTCGACCTCCCGCTGCAGCAGCGCAGCGACCCTTTCGACCGGCGGAAAACGGTCGGTCAACTTCTGGGTGGCCTTCTGCTGCTCCTGCTGGTTATAGTCCCAACGCAGCAGTTCCTTCTTCCAACGCTGCTCGTTTTCGGCCTGCCACTCAGCCAACTCTTTGCGCTGGCGTTCTTCGGCCAGCCGCTGCAGCTCAGAAACCTGCTTCTGATCGCGCACCAGGGCGGCCTGGAATTCCTCCAGCGCCTTGAGCGCGCGGCCAGCGGCCTCGTATTGCGCCGCGAACTCGCGGATCCGCACCACTTGCTTCTCCAGCAGCTCTCGCTGCTGGGCGAACTCCGCCTCCCATGCGGTCATCTGGCGCACCCGGTCCACATCCGCCACTCGCTGCGCTTCGAGGAAAGCCTGTTGCTCGCGACGGATTTGGTCGGGGATCGGCTGGATGCGCTGGAGCTCGCGGTCAACGCGCTGGATGCGTTCCTCATACAACGGCAGCTTGCTGGCGATGGCGTCGGTGCGCTTGAGCAGCTCGACGTTCTCCGCCTGGATTTGAGCGATGCGCTTGTTGTCCTGGCTGCGCTGCTCGACCATGTAGGGCAAGGTGCGCGTGCGCTCGTCAAGATCCTTGCTGACGTTGCTGAGCGATTGGCGCAGCGCCAACACGACGTCGCCCAGCCGTTGATCTTCGGCGCGCAGGCCGGCCAGGTCTTCCTCGATGCGGCCGAGGCGCGGCAATTCCTTGCGGATTTCGGAGACGCTGCGCGAGATGGCCTCGCGGTCGCTCAGCCGGGCGCGCTCGCTCTCGCGCTCCGACTGGAGCCGCGCGTCGGCATGTTTGTCCAGCATCACGACGACCTCGTTCTTGAGCTGCTGTAGCGCCTGCTCGATCTGCGTGAAGCGCGTGAGCTGGGCCTGGGTATTCGCCAGCCGGCCCTCGAGGTCTTGAATTCGCCGCGCCTGCTCCTGGTTTTCGACCACCATGGTTTGCAGACGCTGATCAAGTCTGGCGATCTCTTCCCGGTCGCGACGGTGCTCTTCATCCAGCCACGCGACCATCTGGCTCAATTGTGTCAGATCCATAAGTCCTCATTCGTTCAGTTCAGTGACTACGCCGGTCATCAAGAAGATCACTCGCTCGCCGATATTGGTCGTCCGATCGGCGAAGCGTTCGAGGTTATGCGCGACCCACAACAGGTAGGTGGCCCGCGTGATCGTGCGCGGGTCGGTCATCATGATCACGAGCAACTCTCGAAAGACCTGATCGTAGAGCTGGTCCACCTCGTCATCCCTGGCGGCCAGGCTGCGGGCGGCCGCCACATCGCCGTTGACAAAGGCCTGTAGTTGACCGGCGAGCAGGTCACGACCGATCTCGGCCATGCGCGGCACGTCAATCAGCGGCTTCAGCAACGGTTGGTCGGCCAGCCGTGTGGCCAGCACCGCGATGCCTTTGGCATGATCGCCCATGCGCTCGAGATCGGTCGCAATCGAAGCCACCGCGAAGATCGTGCGCAGGTCGCGCGCGACCGGCTGCTGGCTGGCGATCAAGAACAAGCATTCATCTTCGATGGCGCGCTGAACCTGGTTGATGGCCGGATCGCTGGCGATGATCTCGCGCGCCAGCTCCTCGTTGCGTTCAGCCAGGGCCTGCACTGCAAGCTTTTGGGCGTTGGCGACCATGGCGCTGAGACTGAGCAGACGCTCCTTCAGCGCGGCCAATTCGGCGTCGAACGTGGTTCTGGGCACTGCTGCACTCCTCGCGCGCGGACTGTGAGCTATTATAGCATTCTTTGGGTCATCGGAAAAAAGGACGCGGCGTCAGGTGACGGCTTTGGCGCGCGCCGCGATTCATGCTAAGATAGGGGCATCAAGCCGTAGGAGCTGCCCATGGAACCGACGTTGGCGGTCATTGACATTGACATCTTCGCAGGTCAGGATGAGGCGGTGCGTGAGGGTCTTCTGGAGAACCTGGCAAACTCAGAAACCGAATGTATCACGCCGCTGTGGGTGAACTGGTTGCGCGAGCGCGCCGACTTCCGCGTGGTCTGCCTGGTGCACGACCTGATGCGCTTCGACGACTTCCTGGTGGATGTGATCCGCGCGGTGCCTGGCGTGCGCGGCACGGCCGCACAACTCGCCTTCGACGGCAGCGTGCGCTGCGATGCGCTGATGGATTTGCCGCTGCAGAACTCGGTGTGGGATCGCCGCGCGGCCGCGACCGTGACAGTCAAGTCGCAGCCGGGCCGTGATCGCGAAGTGTATCAGGCGTTGACCCACCTGCCGCCGCATCAGCAGGTCGAGGTCGTGTGGGTGGTGAAGTTGTATCACTCCACAGACGCCGATCTCCAGGTGTTGTTACTGGGTGAGCGCACTACCGCGCTCACCGGTTACGTGATGAGTTGGATTCGCACCCTGCCAGGGGTCGTTGACACGCAGTTGACCAGTGTGCTCGACTGGCAGGTTATTGGAGCGACCGAAGACTTCATCGCCCTGGCGCAACGTTTTGCGGAACGCAACCCGGCGCGGCGCGCCAGGCGGCCAGAAACCAGGGATTCTTAGCCACGTTCAGCAGGGGATCAGCTTATCCCGCGCCAGGCTGGCGTAGAAGCTGCGCGTCTCGCCCCCCTCGAAGACGACCTTCACCTGCACATCGCCGCCATCCGGCTCGACCGCGATGATCTGGCCAGGACCGAAGCGAGTGTGCTCCACCGCCATCCCCACCCGATAGGAGCGAATGGGCCCGCTCGACCGCTCAGCCGGCGCCTGGGTCGCCAGGCTGGCCTGCCGCTCCCACCACATCTCGGCATACAGGCCCAGCCTCTCTGGGCTGGTGAGCCGCGTGGTGAACTCGCCGGCGCGCTGGCGGGCCTGGCTGAGCATCGGCATCAGGCGTTTTTTTGCAGCCTGAGTCGCCGCGCCGCGCGCCAGTTGCGAGGCGGCGCGCGCCAGCCCCATCTCCAGGCCACGCAAAGCTACGGCCGGCTCGCCGTTGGGGTCAATGCTCACCAGCACTACCCCGTGTGCGCGACAGACATCCGCGCGCGCCTGTTCGCGGTCAGCCTCATCGGCCAGCTCCTCGTCGCTTTTGCGCCGCTTGCGCGCCGTCCCCTCCAAACCGATAAAGCGCACAGCCACGGCGATCTCGGGCATGAAATAGTCCAGCTTCAGCCGGCGGTTGGTCTCGGGGTTTACCAACCATTCGGGGATCAGGCCATACTCGATGTCGAAACCGGCGAAGACGCGAGCCAAAACCTCGCGCCAGCCGTTCACCCAATTCGTTTGCATGTCGCCTCAGAGACCGATGATCCGGTGTGCTGAGCGTCGCAGCGCCCTCTACCGGTCGGCGGCCGCGGTCCAGCCCGGCGCGGGTCGCGGCGCGGGGTTGCGGCCATAGAACAGGTCATCCAGCCACAGCGCAGCGCGCCGCGCAAAGCCAGAGCGCCGAATCGCCCACCGCACCCCATTGTGCGCCAGGTTGGCAGGATGCGAATAGGGGCAGACCGTCAGACAGCGGCCGCAATCCGCGCCGATGACGTTCCAATACCGAAAGCAGCTTACCGCATCAATCTGCCAGCGGAGCGCGCCCTCGATCTCCCGGCGGTCGTCGAAGGGGATCGAGCGGCTGGGGCAATTCTCGGCGCACTTCTTGCAGATGCGGCAGAAATCCAGCACCGACGTGTCTGGGCTGGCTGCATCCGGGATCAGCGGCAGATCGGTCGTCACCACGCCCAGCCGGACGCGCGGGCCAAGATCAGACGTCATCACCAGTCCCATCCGGCCGATCTCGCCCAGTCCAGCATCGCGGGCCACCAGCGGCGCGATGACGCGGTAGTTGCCGTCAATGTGAGCGCGGGCAGGATAGCCCAACGAGCGGATCAGCGCGGCCAGTTGCACGGCAATCTGCGCGGCCTCGGAGTATTGTTTAGCGGTCTCCACCATTTCCACGGCCGCGGGCGCGGGGCCGACCATGTCGTAATCCATCTCCACAGTGAAGGCGATGGCATAGCGGTGATCGAGTTGGATCGCCGCGCCGTATTCGCCGCTCCCACGGCCGATGTGCGAGTAGACGTGATAGGGTCGAAGCTCTGCGACCCCGACAGCCCTGGCCCCGAAGTAGCGCGTCAGCCCCTTCAGATAGGCGGTGATACGGGCCGGCTCGAATTCTCTGGCCGTGCCTGCTATCTGGCCGTCCACCCACTCGCGCAGCGCGGCCGGCACGGTGAAGCACGCGGCCGCCGTTGCGAAGTGCAACGGATGGGCTTTCTTAGCGTGCGCCGCGAGCAAGCCGGGCAGCTTGCGAATCTCGTCATCCACGGCCCGGTTGGCGGGACGCAGCGCGTAGTATGCCGCGTGCTGCGGCGTGCCCGGCTTCAGCCGCGCCCGCGCGAACATGATGTCGCGCTCGTCGAAGCGGATCGTCGGCGTCTCGCGGCCGGCCGCGATCCGGCCGATGGGCCACAGAAACAAAACCATCGCGGCCGTCGCGCCGGCGCCGAGGATGCCGAGCAGGAGCAGCCTGCCGAGCGGGGGCGCCAGCAGCGCGAGGGCGACGATCAACGGTCCGATCATCGCCAGGGCCAACGCAATGCGGGCCGCGCGCGGCTCGCGCTCGCGCAGGCTCTGGACGCCGAACGCGGCGAAGCCGAGCAGGATCGCCATCCCTGACAGGACAAGAATCACGAAGCTGAGCTGTGCAGGATTCATTTTGTGCTCGCGCTGAGATAGTGATGCCACAGTATGCGCGCGGCGACGGCCCGCCACGGTCGCCACGCCTCACCGATCGCGGCCAGCTCGGCCGGCGGCGGCGCGGTGGGCAGGTCGAGCACGTCGCGCGCAGCGGTCGCCAGCGCCAGATCGCCAACCGGCCAGACATCGGGCCGGCCAAGCGCCATCAGCAGATAGATGTCGGCCGTCCAGCGGCCGATGCCGATCACCTTGACCAGCTCTGCGCGCGCCGCATCGTCGTCCATGGTCGCCAGCCCGGCCAACTCGAGGCGGCCCTCCTCAATCGCCCGCGCCAGCTCGCGACCATAGCGGACCTTCTGGCGGCTGAACCCGACCGCCTTGAGGGTCGCGTCATCCAATGCGAGAAAGCGCGCCGGCGTCAACGGCGTCGCGATGGCCAGCAAGCGATCGTAGGCAGCCTTCGCCGACGCCAACGACACCTGCTGCTCCAGGATGATGTGCAGCAGCGTAGGGAAGCCCGGCGCGCGCGCCCAAAGCGGCGGCGGGCCGAAATCGGCCACGATGCGGGCCAGCCGCGGGTCGCGGGCGGTCAGGTCGGCGAGGGCGTAGGGGAGAGCCAGAGCATCTAACAATTCAAGACCATTCCCAATCGTTTGCATCCCATCGGGTCAGGCTGCCGCTTTCAGGATCGAGTAGGCGATCATCGCCGGCCGCACTCATCGCCTGAAATCGTTCATCCCAACCGGCGCGATGCGACCCACCCGACAGTTCCGCATAGGCCGCGGCAAGCCACGGATGCACCACGGGCAGGGTCTCGCGCCGTCGCCACAGCCAGTCAACGTAGCCAAACACGGCCTGGTCGAGCGAACATTGCAGCCCAACGTTGACCTCGGCCAAGTAGGGCGGCTGGCCCGGCTGATCCCACGCGATCTTATCCGCGAGAAACACCACCTTGTCCAGTCGGCTCGCGGCCGGCCGCAGAGTGGTGTGGCAGCCGATGGCGTTCAGGATGGCCGGATCGTGGATGCCGAACAGATCACGTGCGAAGATCGCCGAGAGCTTCTGATGGAGGATCATCGGCAACTGGCGTTCTTCGGGGAGGATAGCGAGGCCGAGCTGCTCGGCCAGGGCCACGCGTTGGTCGTTGGGGATCACCACGCTGATGTCGTGAAGCCAGCCCGCGATCTCCGCCCCCGCGGGGTCGGCGTCGAAACACAGGGCCAGCGTTTTCGCCTCAGCAGCGACGCGCAAGCAGTGTCCGACCGTGTGCAGACACTCGTGACGCCGGAGGAACGCAATCATATCCTCCCGCATCGCGCCGATCAGGGCCACGCCATCCAACAGGGAAACCAGGCCACGATCCATCACCGGGAAGCCACCGCGCCTGATTCCACCATCCCCGCCGTGATCTCCATCAGCCGCGCGGTCGCTGCGGAATCATACGACGCGGCCGAGGAGCGCACGGCTTTCTTCTTGGCGAAGTACTGGCCCGTGACCCCTTCGACCTCCGGCGAGCTTGCCAGGTATACACTGGTCGCCGCGCCCTGCTCGTTGCTCAGGGCGATCAGCTTGAGCAGGGCCGACAGCCACTTGCGATTGCCGAAGCTGGTTTGGTACAGATCGCTGGCGACGAAGCCCGGATGCAATGCGTTGGCCGTCACGCCCGTCCCCGCCAGCCGCCGGGCCAGATCATACGTCCACATCACCTGCGCCAGCTTGGACTGGCCGTAGGCCTTCATGCCGCTGAACTGCCGCGCGCCTTGCAGATCGTCGAAGTTGAGCCGGGCCGAACGGTGCATGTCGGATGAAATGGTGACGATGCGCGCCGGCGCGCTGGTCTTGAGCGCCGGCGCGCTGGTCTTGAGCGCCGGCAGCAACAAATCCGTCAGCAGGCAGACGCCCAGGTAGTTGAGCGCCCAGGTCATCTCGATGCCATCCGCGCTGAGGCGGCGCCCCATGTAGAACGCGCCGACGTTGTTCACCAGCACGTCCAGCCGCGGATAGGTTGCGGTGAACGCGCCGGCCAAACGGCGCACCTCGGCCAGGCTGGCCAGGTCGGCGGTCAGGTACGTAACCGCGGGGGCGCCGGCCGCCTGTCTGAGCCGGGCCTGCACTTCGGCGCATTTCGCCGCATCGCGGCCCACGCCGATCACGGTCGCGCCCTGCCGGGCCAGCGCCGCAGCCGTCGCCAGCCCGATGCCCGCCGTCGCGCCAGTGATGAGGCACGTTTTGCCGGACATGAGGGTGTTGGTCATGGGGTGTCAGCTCCTTGTGCAGGCCGCGCATACCACTTGCGCAACAGCCACACCAGCCAGACGACAAAGAATGCCATATAGCCGCCGAACAACAGCCAGAAAGTGTCTTGCGGCCACGCCTGTCCTCCGGCGAGGTTGGCTTCGATTGTGAGTTGGGTGATGCCCACCAACAACGCCACCGTGGCCGCGGCCAGCCACTCCATCTGCTGCTGGAGCGTTTGGAGGGTTGCAGCCCGGCGTTCGGGCGCCAGCCAATAATCCTTGTGCGGCAGGCTGATCCACTCGATAGGAATTTTCGCCAACCAGGCGCTCAACCCCAGGAACAGCAGCGCCATCCCAACCGCGAACGCCAGGTTGAGCGCGAAGAAATCGCCTTTGGGCGACCAGCCGTCCGCCCGGCCCGCGGCGTCGAAGTGCGACGCGACCCGCTCCGGCAGCAACGGCGCGTAATGCACGGCCTGCCACAACGCCAACAGGATGCACAGGATGAGCAGAATACGTGACGGACGCATCGCTCGCTGCCCCCTAGCCGTCCGCCTGAATCCGCCCGCTGAGCCGCTGCGCCCCCAGCGCCTGGATCAGCACGGTGAGGACCGATGCGTACGCGATCACCTTTTGGCCCGTCGCCTGGATCAGCAGCCCTTGCGGGGTGCTCGCCTTTGGCCCGGTGGTGAGCAGGATGATGTAGCCCGCCAGCAAGAGCGCGAAGGCCACGAAGACCAGCGCCAGCCGCCGAGGATAGGCGGGGGCGAGCAGGGTGGCCGGGATGCAGAAAAGGACCGCTGCCAGGAACAGATAGAACGCCCAGCGCACGAACTCGCCGTGCAAGCTGCGATAGAGGTTCGCCGAAGTGAACGCGACGCCGACGAAGCAGACGCCCGAGGCCACGCCGAACAGCGCAGCGATGACCAACAGGCCCCGGCCGAGCTTCGACAGCCTCAGAAACCCGGCAAAGATGATGAAGAAGAAGGCGAGACCCAGGCCGGCGGATGTCAGCGCGACGGTGAACAGGAGCATCGCCGTCGTGTTCGGTTTCCCGGCCGGGGTCACGGTGCGGCCGAGATCGCTGAAAAAGTTCGTGAAGAAGGAATAGCTCGTGGTCGTCGGATCGTTGACCGTCCCGCCCGGATAGATGAGCATCGCCGGGATGGTCAATATCACGAACAGGGCGCAGAGGGCGACCACTGTGCGAAAGTGGTTTCGTTGTCGCAGCATAAGTAGCTCTTTCATCGCCAATTCAAGCCCAAACTACCGTTCGGCTTGCCACGCCTTCTCGAATGCGGCCATCTCTGCCTGGAGCGCGGCCATGCCGGGGAACGGCCGGCCCGCCGCGCGATACCAGTAATGAGAGTTCGACTCGTCCGGCTCGGCCATATGCACGATGCCGTGCAACCAGGAACCGGGCTGGCTCGCATCGGCCTGAGCGATGCGGTGCGCAGCATCCCACTGACCCTGTTGAAGCAGACGCAAACCATCGAAAAGTGTCATTGTGATCCTCCAAGAGCAGTCACAGGCAAATCCAGCCACTCGCGCAGCAACGCAGGCATGCTGATCCCGCGCTGACTGGCCCTCTGATAGAGGGCGGCCTTCATCGGCACGGTAACACTGACTGACAAATCAGCCAGCCAACCGGAAAGGTCGTTCACTTCCTCGAACAAGCCGGCATCGAACAGATAATCTTCACCGGTTTTATCCACTACGCGCAACATGCCGTGCGCCTCCGCCTTATCGGGAAGGAGGCGATAAAACTAGCCGGGCGTCAAAGAAAAGCTGTCACCCTGGTTGGTGAGACACTTGACGAAACGCTGTCTTGGGCTTTTTCATCATTGCCAACTCGATCTTACCACTTTGAGAAGGGTCAAAGCAAATGGAATCAAGACTGCTTGACCGCGCTCACCGAGAAGCATCAGTCCAAATCATACGAAGGGCCCTCTTCAAAGAGAGCAAGTTGTTGGGCAGGACCTTCGGGCAACTCATAAAACAGCCGCGGTGCCAGTGTTTCTTCTTGCAAGCCCCCCAAAGTCCTAATCGTTGTTTCAATCTGGGAAATACAGTACGTGCCTGCTGCTTCTCGTATCTGCTGCGTATTGAAGCGCAGAACGTGCCATCCCGCGGACGTCACCGCGTTGTTGCGCTCGTTATCCTGTCTGGTACGACTTTTGTGCCAGGTGTCTCCGTCCGTTTCCACATCAACCTTGCCCTCTCTGCACAAAAGAGCAAAATCCAAATAGTATCGCTTACCTCCCGCCTCAACCTCCCATTGGCGTTCAGCCGGAATCTGGCGCGCCTTCAGTTCCCCCCATAATTGATCTTCCAGTGGGCTTTCATCGAACAAATCGTTGATCCCCCCAGCTTCCATGAACTTGCACCAGGTTGTGGCGATGAAGGGATTGCGCCGGGGTTTTGCACTTACAATAGGGATGCGCAGACGCTCCAGCTGATGAAGATGAATCTGGTAGTATTCTCGATCGGATTTCAGGTTCGGCGTTTCGGCCGGAAAAATATCTCGACGCAAAGCACGCTCAATCCGCCTCACACGGCCGTAGTACTGCACAGTGTATCTGTCTGCGCCAAAAACGCTCGTATGATAGATAGCCAGCCAGTCCGGGGGCCAGGCTCGCGGTCGGCTTTTAACCGGGATTCGATACCAAAGCTCCTCCTGCAAAATCTCGAAGTCGGCCTTCCGGTTCATAATGCCGATCAGTACTTCGCCATGTCGACCGGTCGAGTCTGCGTCTTTCAAATCAGACTCCGCTCAACACCCGCTGCGCGATCACATCAATCGTCGCGATCTCCCCGGCGACCGCCTCCCGCGCCAGCCGCCGCGCCTGGACAACCCCGCCTTGGGGCTGGGACGCCGCGATGATGGCGTGCGCCAATGCTTCGCCGGTGGTGATGTCCAGTAGCAGCGCATCGCCGGCCGGCGCGCCGTCGGTCAACGCAGCGCAGGCCAGTAACTTTGCAAAGAGGAACAGGCCGCGACGGTAGTCGTGGTGGCGGTTCTCTACCCGCGCGGCGCGCGCGTTGGCAAGATAAGCGGGGAAGGCTTGGGCGAAAGCGGGTGGTGTGGGCATGAATCAGGTCAGCCTTTCCAATTCGTCGAGGATCGCCAGGATGGACATAGGATGTCCAGCAATGACATGCTCCTCGTTTTCGGCATGAACGTGGTGAGGGAACCCAGATAGCTCTGGGTGGTGCGGTGCGCCATCCCACCGACGGCGGAGCCGTGATTGTACGGCGTCCATCCACTGATGGCGGTAGTCCAGGACGACGATTTCGGAACGGCCGCGCTCAAACGCTTCAACCAACTCCAGGGAATCGCCGTTGACGAGGGTTGCCCTGACGCGCAGATAACCATCAGTACGCGTGGCTCGTTCTTTGACGATGCGGTATTCAGCTATGATCGGGCTTGCGATCAGGCGGAGCTTAATCGCATCCAGATAGGCTACCGGATCGTTCACGGCATCATCCTTGCAGCAAACTTAAGCGGTTTTGCACCTTGGTATACATCCGATACAGCGCATTCCACTCGACGAAATCGGCAGCGTCACCCACGCCACCTTGACGATATCGCTGCGCGAACTCATCGGATCGTATGCCATATCTCTGCTCCAACTCCGCCAGATCCGCTTGCAAAACGCGCAGCGAGATTTCGTCCTCGGAGCGCTGTTGTGCCATCAACTTGTCCAGCGCCCGGTCCATGAAGTCGTCGCCGAAGCCGCCGATATAGATACGTTCCAGGTTCTGGATTTTGGTCAGCGTAGCGTCCATACCTCACCCACCTCCGTACTTTTCAACTACTCGAATTCTACCACACCCCCAACCCAAACAAAAACCCTCCCGCCGGCTTGCGCCCACGGGAGGGTTCCTATCTACTTGTTTCCTTGTCTACCGGTCCACCGATTTACCAATCTACCTGTTACTTCTTCCCCGCGTGCTTGATCGCGGCCTGGGCCGCGGCCAACCGGGCCACCGGCACGCGGAACGGCGAGCAGCTCACGTAGTTGTTGCCGATCAGGTGACACCACTCGATCGAGCTGGGGTCGCCGCCGTGCTCGCCGCAAATCCCAACTTCCAGCGTCGGCCGGGCCGTGCGGCCCTCTTCCACGCAGATGTCCATCAGCCGACCCACGCCCTCGCGGTCAATCGTCTGGAACGGGTTGAAGGGCAGGATGCCGTCCTCGACGTACTTGAGCAAGAAGTTGCGCTCGGCGTCGTCGCGGCTGTAGCCAAAGGTCATCTGCGTCAAGTCGTTGGTGCCGAAGGAGAAGAATTCGGCCAGGCCCGCGATCTCGGCCGCGGTGACGGCCGCGCGCGGGATTTCGATCATGGTGCCGAACTTGTAGTCCACCTCGACGCCCTTTTCCTCCATGACGACCTTGGCGATGCGTTCCAGCTTGGGCTGGATCACCTTCAGCTCATTCACCGTACCGGTCAGCGGGATCATTACCTCGACGTGCGGCTCGAAACCGCGCCGCGCCACATCGCACGCGGCCTCGAAGATCGCGCGCACCTGCATCTCGACGATCTCGGGCATGACGATGCTGAGACGGATGCCTCGCAAACCCATCATCGGGTTAGATTCGTGCATCCCGCGGATGGCAGAAAGCAGGCTTTCCTTCTCGGCAAGGCCGGCAGTCTCGCCCTTCACGCGCATCTCGATGACTTCTTCCAGAAGCTTTTCCTCGTCGGGCATGAACTCGTGCAGCGGCGGGTCAATCAGGCGGATGATGACGGGCAGGCCGGTCATCGCCTCGAAGAGGCCGTCGAAGTCGCCGCGCTGGTAGGGCAGCAACTCATCCAGGGCTGCGGTGCGCTCCTCGCTGGTCTTCGAGAGGATCATGCGTTGGACGATGGGCAAACGTTCCTGCTCGAAGAACATGTGCTCGGTGCGGCACAGGCCAATGCCGCGCGCGCCGAAGCCGCGCGCCCGGCGGGCGTCGGCCGGATAGTCGGCGTTGGCCCAGACTTGCATGCCGCGGGTTGGGGAATTGTTCTTGCCCGCCGGCCGGCTGCCTGGTTCAGCCGCGATCTCATCGGCCCACTGAAGCAGGGTGATCAGATCACCCTGTTCTTCGAAGTTGGGCGCGACGGTAGGCATCTGGCCAACAAAGGCCTCGCCCGTGCCGCCGTCCACGCTGATCCAATCCCCTTCCTTCACCACCACATCGCCAACACTCATCCGCCGAGCAGCCAGGTCAATCTTGATGGCGCCGGCGCCCACAACGCATGGCTTGCCGAACTGGCGGGCGACCACAGCCGCATGGCTGGTGGCGCCGCCCTCGCTGGTCAGGATGCCCTTGGCCGCGATCATGCCGTGGACGTCATCGGGCTTGGTGAAGGGTCGGACCATGACCACAGGGCCCTCTTTCGCCTTAGCCTCGGCGGTGTCGGCATCGAAGTAGGCCCTGCCGACGGCCGCGCCGGGCGACGCATTCACACCCTTGGCCAGCAACTTGCCTTCAGCCGCAGCCTTCGCCTTGGCTTCCAGATTGAATTGGGGGTGCAACAGGGTGTTGACGTCTTCAGGGCGGACGCGCGTCAGCGCGGTGGTCTTGCTGATCAATCCCTCGTTCGCCATGTCCACCGCGATCTTGATCGCGGCGGCCGAGGTACGCTTGCCGGTGCGGGTTTGCAGCATCCACAGCTTGCTGTGCTCGACAGTGAACTCGACGTCCTGCATGTCCTTGTTGTGCTTTTCCAGGATGCCGCAGATCTCCACAAACTGCTGGTAGGCCTCGGGGAGGTCCTTGGCCATCACGTCCACCTTTTGCGGCGTGCGGATGCCTGCCACCACATCCTCGCCCTGAGCGTTGATCAGGTATTCGCCATAGATCTTCTTCTCGCCCGTGGCGGGGTTGCGCGTGAAGGCTACGCCGGTGCCCGATGTGCTGCCCATGTTACCGAAGACCATCGTCTGGATGTTGACGGCCGTGCCCAGCGTATCGGGAATGCCCTCGTGGCGCCGGTAATCCACCGCGCGCTTGCCGTTCCAGCTCTTGAAGACCGCCTCGGTGGCCATGCGAAGTTGATCGAGCGGATCCTGGGGGAAGTCACGGCCCGTATGCTTGCGAACGATCGCCTTGAACTCGGCCGCCAACGTCTTCAGGTGTTCGGCGGTCAAGTCCACATCCGCTTTAACGCCGACCTTCTCCTTCAGATGGTCGAGCGCATGCTCGAAAGCCTCGTCAGGGATGTCCAGGACGACCTTGCCGAAGCCCTCGATCAGACGCCGGTAGGCGTCCCAGGCAAACCGCGTGTTCTGGGTCAGCTCGGCCATGCCCGCGACCGTTACATCGGTAAGGCCGATGTTGAGGACGGTGTCCATCATGCCTGGCATGGAGAATTTGGCGCCAGAGCGGCAAGACACAAGCAAAGGATTCATGGAATCGCCGTACTTCTTGCCGGTGAGTTTTTCGACCTCAGACAGGGCCGCCAGCTCCTGCTCCCACATCCCCGCGGGGAACTTGCCGGTGTTCATATAGGCACTGCAGGCTTCGGTAGTGACGGTGAAGCCAGGCGACACCGGCAGACCGATGCGCGTCATCTCGAACAGACCCGAACCCTTGCCGCCGAGCAGTGCGCGCACATCGTCCCACTTGCCGCCGACGTACTTCTCAGCCTGCGCGACTTCCGTAAAGAGATAAACCCACTTCGTAGACATCGTATGAAAAACCTCCTGTTTGACTATTCAGTTTGTGGCGCTATTCCCCAGTATACCGCGAAAAGCACGTGTTTGGCAAAAAGAAGACGGTCTCACTGCGATCCGCGGAGCAAAACACGTGCCAGGCGCTTCGGAAGCGCCTGGCACGTAGTGAGTTTCATATGTCGCCACAGGGAGGCTGCGCGCCTGGCCTGCCAGGCGCAAGATAACATCTTGCACTACATCGTCAGGGATGACCTAGCTCCAACGCTCGTCGTCGTCCAGGTCTTCCTCTTCCTCTTCCTCTTCCTCCTCGTCTTCATCGTCGAGGTCGTCCCACTCTTCCTCGCCCAACTCCTCGATCTCCAGGTCCTCTTCCTCTTCCTCCTCCCAATTGAGATCCTCGACGTGGGCGGGCAGGTCAATCTCGTCAGCGGCCTCTTCGGGGATTTCCTCGTAGGTGGCGCAATAACCCTCGCGGTCAACGCGGATTTCCTCCGCGCCGCAGAGACCGTTGTCCCAATTGACGCAGTCGGCCAGCTTGCAGAACACTTTGACGGTCATGGCATCTCCCTCGGGCTCAGAAGGTTGTGTGTTGAAGGCTGAAAAGCCAGTTGCCGCAGGCAAACAGCGCCTCTCCTTCAACACGGGATCATGCACCGAAGCGCGCGTGGAGAATGCCACAACTTGGCTGCTTATGCAAGTTTGCGCGCGCGGGCAAAGGGGTCTGTGCTACGCGAACGGCAACCCATGGCGACGGCAGGCAGCCTGCAAGATGGCATCCAGCAGCTCCTCATACGTCCAACCCGCCGCCCTAGATTCCAGCACCAGATCGCTGACGGTGGGATTCAGGCCTGGCAGCGGATTGACTTCCAGGATGTACGGCTTGTCTCCATCGTCCGCATCCAGCCGGAAGTCCACGCGCGCCACATCCACGCAGCCGGTCACGCGAAAGACGGCCGCGGTCAGCCACTCAAGCTGCGCCACACAGTTCGCCGGCAACGGCGCCGGGCAGAGGAAATGGAAATCGTTCGCCCATTCGGTCTTGATGCGGTTAGTATAGACTCCGCCCTCGCTCTCGGGATAGGCGGCGAAATCCACTTCCAGCGGCGGGAAAAAGCGCAGCCCGCCGGTGACACGCGGAGCGTTCTCATCGGCCGGCACGCGCCGCGCCACAGGACCTGTCAGATTGCCCACGCAGCCGACCGTCACCTCGCGCCCACGAACGAAGCGTTCCACCAGGATCGGCTGGCGGTAGCGCGCCAATTGCTCACTCAACCGCTCGCGCAACTCCACCTCGTTGTGGACAATGGATTGCGCGCTGACGCCCATGCCCGTCCCCTCGCGGCTGGGCTTGACGAAAAGCGGGAAGACCAGATCGGGATCGCACGGCTCGTCATCGCACTCGAAAACCTGGAACGCGGGCGTGGGCAGATCATGAAACGCCAGCACGCGCTTCGTCATCGGCTTGTCGAGGGTCAGAGCCAGAGTCAGCACGCCGCTGCCCGTGTACGGGATGCGCAGCATCTCCAGAATAGCAGGAATGTGCGATTCGCGGCTATCGCCCCAATGCCCTTCACAGATGTTGAAGCAGATGTCCGGCCTCAGCCTGGGCAGGCTCTCCACAAGGGAAAGGTTGCCCTCCAGGAATGTGACGCGGTGTCCTCTTGACTCCAGGGCCGCGACAATGGCCTGAATGGTCGCCTCGGAATCGAGATCGGCCCAGGCGTCGACCGGCATATCGTCATAGTGGGATGCGTTCTTCTTCAGGTTCGCCAGGACGGCGACATGCAGGCCCATGACTACTTGCGCTCCTTGCCGTTGCCATTCCCATTCCGGTGCGCGATCGCCGCCAAAGCCAACTCGGGCTGAATCGGCTCCCAGGTAACTTCGCCCAACGCTGCGGGCTGCCGGCCCCGGCGGTGCACCTCATCGAAGCCCTGCGGCTTGATGCTGTGGGCTGCGCCCTCTAGCAAGCCCGCGATCCCCTCCTGGCCCACCTCCCGGTTAACCTGGGGGCGCTCAGGTCGGGCGACCGTGTGACCGGTGTAGTCATTCGGCTCGTGATAGGTGGTGATGAACCCCTCGAAATTCCGCAACACCACTTTGCCCGGCGCCTGGCTGAGCAGGTATTGCGGCATGACGGGGATCTTGCCGCCGCCGCCCGGCGCATCCACCACATAGGTGGGGATGGCGTAGCCGCTGGTATGACCGCGGAGCCCCTCGATGATCTCGATGCCCTTGCTGACAGTGGTGCGAAAATGGCCGGCGCCCTCCACCAAGTCGCACTGATAGAGATAGTAGGGCCGCACGCGTTGGCGCACCAGTCGCTGCACCAGCTCTTTCATGACCGCCACCGAGTCGTTGATCCCTGCCAACAGCACTGTCTGGCTGCCGAGTGGGATGCCGGCGTCGGCCAGCCGGGCCAGAGCGGTCGCCACCTCGGGCGTGATCTCCCGCGCATGATTGAAGTGCAAATTCATCCACAGCGGATGAAACTGGCGCAGCATGTTCACGAGCTCGGGCGTGATGCGCTGCGGCAAAAAGGCGGGCACGCGGCTGCCGATGCGGATGACCTCGACGTGCTCAATGGCGCGCAGCCGGCGTAGCAGATCCTCCAGAATCCGCTGCGGCAGGATGAGCGGGTCGCCGCCAGATAGCAGCACGTCGCGCACCTGCGGCGTCCGCGCGATGTAGTTGATTTGCGCGTCGTAATCGCTGCGGCTGAACTGCGCGGCCGAGTCGCCCACGATCCGGCTGCGCGTACAATAGCGGCAGTAACTCGCGCACTGGGTCGTCACCAGCATCAGCACGCGATCGGGATAGCGATGCACCAGGCCCGGCGCAGGGCTGTGGGCGTCTTCGCTCAATGAGTCTACGAACATGCCATCGTAGGCCGCCGACTCGTGGCCGGTGGGGATGACCTGGCGGCGGATGGGGCAATTCGGATCGTCGGGGTCAATCAGCGATGCGAAATAGGGGGTGACATCCACCCGGAAGTGGTGACTGCGCACCCCTGCGACTTCCTCGGGAGTCAAACGGATCAGTTGGCTCAACTCTTCCAGGCTGTTCAGCCGGTGGCTGAGCTGCCAACGCCAATCGTCCCACTGAGCATCGGGGACATGCGCCCACAGGGGCGCGCGACCCGGTGTGCTACGGTGGGGAGGTTCCTCCGCGGCGCTCTGTTGCGGAGGCTCTTCGCTCAGGGCCATCAGTTCAGACACGTTGTACATCTGGTTCATCTCCATTCAGATTCATTCAGGTTATGGAACAGTTGGACTATCGCTCGTCATCATCGTAATCGGCATCGAGATCGTCGAGACCTTCGTCGTCGAACGCGTCGTCATCTTCCTCGAAGAACTCGTCTTCGCCAGTATCCTGCGCGATCGAGTCATCATCCTCATAGGAAAAGAACTCCAACGCGCTCCCTGGCGCATCGCACTCTGGGCATTTGAGCGGCCGGCGCGCCTCCGCGCCCTCCTCGATGTAGCCGCATTCCATGCATTCCCACTCGCCCGTGACGGCCGGATTGGATTTGTACGGCGCCATGCTGTGCTCCTTTCATTTAAGACGCAGCCGCAGTGGGTCAGGTTGCATCCTGGGCGAATCATCTCATCAAATCGCATCCCTGCGACTTCGTCAGTGGGCCAATACCCAAAAAGCGCAAAACTCCAAGATCACATCTCAGGCGGAGTCACCGAAGCGCGCTCAGAGGTTGTGAAAATATCCCCTGGGCGCGGACGCCCCCTGAATGGCACACTGTCTGTAGTAGCTCGGTGGTATCACGGCCACTACAGGTAGTAGCCATGACGTCGCCCCCAACCTGTCGCCTGGATATTTTCACAGACTCTCAGTTCAGGGGTGTCCAGAACGAGGTTGGCATTGGGGTTATTGTAGCACCATGTACCCGATTGTCAATTCTGGCGCGCGAGTTGTGGGGGTAAAGCGACCGACTTCCGTTTTCCCCCTCCCCTGATGTATAATCTCCTCACGCCGCTCCTGGCAGACGCAACCTCGCCTTGTTCGGAAGGCGAGGCCTCTTTCCTTGCGCCGCCGGCCGGCCCTAGAAACGGACAGCTTTCGTGCCCCGCACCTTTGTCGCCCTGGACCTGGAAACCACCGGCCTGGAGCCCGACCGCGATGCGATCATCGAGATCGGCGCGGTCAAGTTTCGGGATGGCGAACCGATAGACGAGTACACCACGCTGGTGAATCCCGGCCGGCCCATCCCCTACGAGATCACCCAACTCACCGGCATCACGGACCGCGATCTGCTCGGCAAGCCGCGATTCGACCAGGCTGCCGGCCCGCTGACGCGCTTTGTCGGGCTGCTGCCCGTCGTCGGCCACAACGTGGGCTTCGACCTGGGCTTCTTGCACGCCCACGGCATCCTGACGGAGAACAGCGGGCTCGACACCTGGGAACTCTCCACGATCCTGCTGCCCAGTCTCTCCGGCTATAGTTTGGGCGCGCTGGCCGAGCATTTCGGGCTGGATCTGGCAGGACAGCATCGCGCACGCGGCGACGCCCTCCGCACGGGTCGGCTCTTTCTGCTGCTCGCGGAAAGGGCCGGCCGCCTGCCGCGGCCGACCCTGTTGGAGATCGTCCGGTTGGCGAAGGACAGCGGCTGGCCCCTGGCAGAGGTTTTCGCGGAGGCGCTGATCGCCGCGGGCGTGGTGCGCGGGCCGGCCAACCCCCTGCCGCTGGAAGTGCTGGCCGCCGAAAGCCCCCTGTTCCAGCCGCTGCGGGCCGGCGAACCGCTCTCGCCAACCGAGGACGAAGAGCTGGTGGACACAGATGAGCTGGTCGCCATGCTCAAGCCCGGCGGCGCAGTGGAACGAGCTTTCCCCGGCTACGAATACCGCCTGCCCCAGGTGGCCATGCTCGAGGCCGTGACCGCGGCGTTCAACCAGGGCCATCACCTGTTGGCCGAGGCCGGCACGGGCACGGGCAAATCATTAGCCTACCTGCTGCCTGCCATCGCCTATGCGGTCAAGAACGGTGCGCGCATCGTCGTCAGCACCAACACCATCAATCTGCAGGATCAGCTCTTCAAGAAGGACCTGCCCGACCTGCAGCGCATCCTGACAGGCGAGTGGGACGGAGACCCGCCGTTTCGGGCGGCGCTGCTCAAAGGCCGCGCCAACTACTTGTGCCCCCGGCGTTTCCTCGCGCTCAGGAATCGTCAGAACCTTGCGCGCGACGATCTGCGCATGATCGCGCGCATCTTGGTCTGGCTGCCGCTGACGCAGACCGGTGATCAGAGCGAGCTGTCGCTGCCCCTGACCGCCGACCGCCTGGTGTGGAGCCAGGTGTCGGCCGAAAACGAGGGGTGCACCCTGGAACGCTGCGGCCGCGAGCAGAAGGGGCGCTGCTTCTTCTATCGTGCGCGCAAGCAGGCCGAGGCAGCCCACATCGTCGTGGTGAACCATGCGCTGCTGCTGGCCGATGCCGCAACCGACAATCGTGTGCTGCCGGAATATCATCGCCTGATCGTGGATGAGGCGCACCATCTGGAGGGCGCGGTTACCGAGCAGCTCAGCTTTCGGGCTGACAGCTTCATCCTCAGCCAAACCTTCGGGGCGCTCTATCCCAGGGGCGGCGCCGCACAGGCGTCGGCGGCTGGCCGCGGCGGGTGGCGACGATCGCGGCCGGTCAGCGCACGCCAGACGGGCCGCGAGCCTGGCGTCGAAGTCCGCTTTGGGGGCGGAACGCCATCTGCTGCGCCGCGGCCGGCTCAACCCACTGGCCTCCTGGCGGAAATTCGGGAAGTCTTGCGGCCGCGCATCCCGGAAGAGATCTTCGCGCTGATCCACAACCAGATCATGCGCATCCAGGGCGACATCGAGGCGGTGCACATGCGTCTGGAGAACTTCTGGGAAGTCATTGACGAGGTGCTGAACACTCTACAGCCGCAGGCCGATGTCAGCGAATACGATGTGCGGATTCGCATCACGTCAGCCACCCGCAGTCAACCGATCTGGGTGGAAGTGGAGGTTTCGTGGGAGAACCTGGGCATCGCCTGGCAGACGGCGCTGAAGCAGTTGGAGATGTTGCGCGAAGGCTTGCAGGATCTACGCAAGGGTGGCTTCGAACTGGCCGATCTGGAGAGCCTGATCGAAGAGCTTGACGGCGCGCTCCGCCGGCTGGCCGAGCTGTACAGCCAGATGGAAGCCTGGGTGGTGAAGCCGGGCGCCAACGGCATCTATTGGATCGAGACGGCCGCCAACAGCGGCCGCGGTCGCCGCGTCGCGTTGCGCGCGGCGCCGCTGCATGTCGGTCCCCTGGTGCAGCAACATATCCTGTTCCATAACGACACGGTCGTGCTGACCTCGGCTACCCTGCGCACCGCCGGCAGCTTCGAATACATGCGCGACCGGCTGCAGGCGACCGAGGCAGACACCATCGCGGTCGGTTCGCCCTTCGACTACAAGAGCAGCACGCTGCTCTATCTGCCCAGCGATCTGCCGGAACCGACTGCGTCCGGCTACCAGACCGCGGTCGAGCAGGCGCTGATCGGTCTGACGCGCGCGCTCAGTGGCCGCACTCTGGCGCTCTTCACCTCGTATAACCAACTGCGTCGCACGGCCCAGGCCATCGTCCCCGCATTGACCGAGGCCGGCATCACGGTGCTCAGCCAGGGCAGCGGCGGCTCGCGCCACCAACTGCTGGAGACGTTCAAGGCCTCTGGCAAAACGATCCTGCTCGGCACGCGCAGCTTTTGGGAAGGGGTGGATGTGGTGGGACCGGCGCTCAGCGCGTTGGTACTGGTGCGTTTGCCCTTCGCCGTGCCCACCGATCCCATCGTGGCCGCGCGCAGCGAGACGTTCGACGATCCATTCTATCATTTCCAGGTCCCCGATGCGATCTTGCGCTTCCGCCAGGGCTTCGGTCGCCTCATCCGCAGCAAGACCGACCGGGGCGTGGTGGTCGTGCTGGACAGACGCATCGTGTCCAAGAGCTACGGTCAGCTCTTTCTGGAATCGTTGCCCGATTGCACCGTGCATCGCGGGCCGCTGATGAACCTGCCCGGCATGGCGCAGCGCTGGGTAGATGGCGCTCCGTCCTGAAAATCGCCCACCAAGCGCCGGCGCTTGGTGGGTTTCAAGACATTTCCACAAGGAGATATCCAATGACGCAAGCTGCTCCTCTCACCATGGGCCAGCAATTCGGCCGACGCTCGTGGGCCGAACCGTGGAAGATCAAGATGGTCGAACCGCTGCGGATGATCAGCCGGCAGGAACGCCAGGCCGCGCTGAGCGAGGCCGGCTACAACACCTTCCTGCTGCGGTCGGACGATGTCTACATTGACCTGTTGACCGACAGCGGCACCAGCGCGATGAGCGACCGCCAATGGGCCGGCATGATGCTCGGCGATGAAGCGTATGCGGGCAGCCGCAACTACTACAACCTGGAAAGCGCCATCCAGAGCTATTACGGCTACAAGTACATCGTGCCGACGCACCAGGGTCGCGGGGCCGAGCACCTGATCAGCCAGGCCGCCATCAAACCGGGCCAGTTCGTGCCCGGCAACATGTACTTCACCACCACCCGACTGCACCAGGAGCTGGCCGGCGGCGTTTTCGTGGATGTCATCATTGACGAGGCCCACGACTCGGCAAGCCTGCATCCCTTCAAGGGGGACATTGACCTGGACAAGTTGACGGCGCTCATCGAACGCGTTGGCGCGGACAAGATCGCCTACGTGAGCCTGGCCGGGACCGTGAACATGGCCGGCGGCCAGCCGGTGAGCATGGCGAACGTCAAGGCGTTGCGTGGGCTATGCGACCGCTACGGCATCAAGATTTACCTGGATGCGACCCGCATGGCCGAGAACGCGTTCTTCATCCAGGAGCAAGAAGACGGCTACGCGAGCACGCCGATCGCCGCCATTTTGCGGGAATTCTGCAGCTATACCGACGCGGCCTGGATGAGCGCGAAGAAGGACAGCCTGGTGAACATCGGCGGTTGGCTGGCCGTCAACGATTGGGACCTGTTCGAGGAGCTGCGCAACCTGGTCGTGGTATACGAGGGCTTGCACACCTATGGCGGGCTGGCCGGCCGCGACATGGAGGCCATGGCCATCGGCATCGCCGAATCGGTTCAGGACGACCACATCCATGCGCGCGTGGGACAGGTGCGCTATCTGGGCGCTCTGCTGACTGCCTGGGACATCCCCATCGTCCAGCCGGTCGGCGGCCACGCCATCTTCCTGGATGCCAGACGCTTCTACCCCCACATTCCGCAAGCCCAATTTCCAGCCCAGACCCTGGCGGCCGAGCTATACCTGGATTCGGGCATCCGCTCCATGGAACGGGGGGTTGTCAGCGCGGGCCGCAACAAAGAGACCGGCGACCACTACTACCCCAGGCTGGAGCTCACCCGGCTCACCATCCCGCGACGCGTCTATACCCAGGCGCACATGGACGTGGTCGCCGAGGCGGTCAAGACGGTCTACGATGCGCGCGAACGAACGCGCGGCTTGCGGATGGTGTACGAACCCAAATACTTGCGCTTCTTCCAGGCGCGGTTCGAGCGTTTGGAATGACCGTGCGGCGCGCACTCGCCAGATGCGAATTTGACAGCCCGCCCTCATCGCGCTATCATGAAGCGTGGACTTCCGAGGTCTCCAGGACTTCGGAAGTCTTATGCTGAGAGGAGAAGGGTGAACCATGATTGGCGTGCAAGACCTTCGTAAGGGAACGACCTACATCGAGGATGACGAGCTCTGGCGTGTGCTGGAGTACGCGCACATCAAGGGCGGCCGCGGCAACGCCACGATCCGCGTGCGCGTGCGCAACCTGCGCTCCAGCGCGACCACCGAGAAGACCTATCCATCAGGCACTCGCGTCAATGACATCCGGCTGGATCATGCGACGGTGCAATACCTGTACCACGACGGCGATCTCTACCACTTCATGAACACCGAGACCTACGAACAGCCGGCGCTCACCGCCAAGATGCTGGGCGATGCGATCAACTACCTGATAGATGGCACCACCCTGGAGATGGAAAGCTGGGATGGCGAACCGATCACCATCGAGATGCCGACGACGGTGGATCTGGAAGTGATCCAGACCGATCCTGGTTTTGCCGGCGACACTGCGACGAACGCCACCAAGCCCGCCATCGTCACCACCGGCTACCAGGTGCAGGTCCCGCTCTTCGTCGCCGCCGGCGACAAGATCCGGATTGACACGCGTACCGGGCAATACGTGACGCGGGTGTGAGCGCGGACGACCGGCTTTGTTTTGCCAAACCGGGCGCTTCCTGCTATAATACGAATAGGCCAGGCCGAACAGGCCTGGCCATCCGCCACCCTAGCTCAATCGGCAGAGCAAGCGCTTCGTAAGCGCTAGGTTGTCGGTTCAATTCCGACGGGTGGCTTTTTTTATTGGAATTGGAGGTGAGAAGGTGGCAGCGCGACGAGACCCCCTCGACAGCCTCTGGCATCTCAGCGCCGCTGCGAGCGTGACCGCCGGGCTGCTCGGACTCCTCGCGGCCACCTTGCTCGTCGCGATCATCTTCCCCCAAAAACCGATCGGGCTGGCCGGCGCGGCGGCCGAGCAGTGGCTGACGGCTGCGGCAAACGACTTTCGCGGCCCCGGCGCGTTGTTGCGCGGCCTCGGCGTGTTTTCTGTCCTGGATGGCCTCTGGTTGCGTCTGCTGCTCGCGGGGTTGGCATATCATCTATTGGTGCGCCTGGCCATCGAGATCCCCAAGGTCAGACGCTCTGTGGGACGTCTGCGCGGCGGCCCGGTCGGCATCGTCGTGACTTGCCTGGCCGTCCTGACCGCGCTGGTGGGACTGCTGATCAACGATGCGGGGGGCTGGCGCGCGGCCGGGATGGCGCTTACCCCAGGAGAAACGGTCCCCTTGCCCCAGGCGCCCGGGCTGCGCCTGCACCTGACAAGCCTCGCGGGCGCTGAGCCGCAGGTCGTATCGTCCGTCGTCATCAGCCGATCGGTCGGCAGCGCACACTCCCTGCAAGCGCAAAGCGGACGACCTGCCCGCAGCGGCAGCCTGTGGCTCATCCAGCGCGCGACCGATGTCGCGCTAAAGGTCAAAGCTCAAGATCGCCAGGGCCGGCCGCTCAGACTGCAATCATTGCTGACGGGCGGCGAGGCCGGCCCCGAGATCCACGTCCTCTTTCGACCAAACCAGCCCGAACAGGCATTCGCCGCCGCGTCGCGCAATCTCTCCTTCCGAGTCATCAGCTATCCGGCCCTGCCCGAACAGGGCATCAATCGGCCGTTGTTCCTGGCCGAGGCGTATCGCGGCGAGGAGACGACCCCCTTCATCAGTCAGCAATTCGAGGACCAGGCCGAGATGGTAGTGGATGGCGATCTCTTCACCCTCCGCCGAGACCGCTACGCGGTCCTGGAGGTCCTCCATCTGCCGGGCCTGGCGGTCTTGCTCGCCGGCGGCTTGCTGACGCTGATTGGGTTGGGGTCGCTGCTGGGCGACAGGTTATCCGTGAGGGCCGGATGAGACCGATCACCATTGGCGTCGCTGGCGGCACCGGCTCCGGCAAGACCACGGTCGCCCTGAAAATCTTGGAGCGGGTGGGGTTCGACCGCATCGCCTACGTGGCCCACGACGCCTACTATCGCGATGCCAGCAATCTCCCTCCCGTCGAACGCGGCCGGCTCAACTTCGATCACCCCGATTCGCTGGACAATGACCTGCTGATCGAACACCTGCGCCGGTTGCAGACAGGCCAGACCGTCGAGATTCCCGTGTACGACTTCAAGACCCACAGCCGGCTGCCTGAAACGCGCCGCGTGGAACCGCAGCCGGTCATCCTGGTGGAGGGCATCCTGATCTTCGCGGATCGGCGGCTGCGCGAGCTGATGGATATGAAGATCTTCGTGGACACCGATGCGGACATCCGCTTCATTCGCCGGTTGCAGCGCGACATGACCGAGCGCGGCCGGTCCGCCGAGTCGGTGATCAACCAATACCTGCGCACCGT
The DNA here is from genome assembly GCA_016876015.1 of Chloroflexota bacterium. Taxonomy (GTDB): domain Bacteria; phylum Chloroflexota; class Anaerolineae; order CG2-30-64-16; family CG2-30-64-16; genus VGOD01. Next base: position 2,088 of record VGOD01000006.1, on the reverse strand, counting down.
GCGGCCGATGCACCTGGAGTTCGTGGAGCCGAGCAAACGCTACGCGGACGTGATCATTCCCGAAGGCGGCTTCAACGAAGTGGCCATCGAGATGGTGGCCGCGCGACTGCGCGCGCTGTATGATGAGGCGCGGGCAGCGGATTCACCCCCTGCCTGATGTTGGAAGGACTAGACAGAAAGCCCCCAGTTGTGCTAAGCTGAGGTCGGTTGTGAGCGGAAAGCCGGATGGGTTGGAGGTGAACCATGAGCCACGTTCAGACACTAACCGCATCAGGCGCAGAGATGCGCGTGCGATCTCAGCCTGGGCCGCCCCTGCTGGACGCGGAGCTGCGCCGATGGCTGGAGGAGCTGCTGCGCCGTTCGGCGGAACCTGACAAGATGACGTATGAGCAGTTCCTGGCCTGGGCCGACGAGGACACACACGCCGAGTGGGTAAATGGGGAGGTGGTTATGACCAGTCCAGCATCAATGCGCCATCAGGAAATATCACTCTTTCTGGCAACGGTTCTGGGTGACTATGTCTCAACTCGTGATCTGGGAACCGTTGTCCAGCCGCCCTTCCAGATGAAACTGGAACACGGCCGTGAACCCGATTTGCTGTTCGTTTCGAAGAGCAATCGAGAACGACTGCGGGAGACCTACCTGGATGGGCCGGCCGACCTGGTCGTCGAGATCGCCTCTCCCGAAAGCGGCGGCCGCGATCGCGGGGAGAAGTTCTATGAATACGCGCGCGGGGGCGTAGCCGAGTATTGGCTGATTGACCCTGATACGCGCTGGGCCGAGTTCTATCGCCTGGACGAGAATGGTCGCTACCGCACGGCCTTCGCCGGCGCGGAAGGAGTCTACCACTCGGCCGTCATCCCCGGCTTCTGGCTGCGAGTCGAATGGTTGTGGCAGCAGCCCAAACCCCACCCCCTACAGGCGCTCGGCGAGATCGCTGGCGTGGACAGCGAGACGGTCGCACGCTTCATGCAGGCGCTGAGCGGAACAGGATAACGCATGATCCCTATCTCCAAACCCTTCATCGGCGAGGCTGAAAAGGCCGCGGTGCTGGAAGTCCTCGAATCGGGCATGTTGGCGCAAGGACCGCGCACCGCCAAACTGGAAGAAAAGTGGGCCGCAGCCTGCGGCGTGAAGTTCGCGATCGCGACCTCGTCGGGCACGACCGCGCTGCACATCGCGCTTCTGGCGCACGGCATCGGCCCGGGCGCCGAGGTGATCACCACGCCGTTCACCTTCGTGGCCTCGGTCAACACCATCCTCTACGTCGGCGCCCGGCCGGTCTTTGTGGACATCGAAGCGGAGACGTTCAACATCAACCCGGACCTGATCGAGGCTGCGATCACGCCGGCCACCGCGGCGATCATGCCGGTGCACCTGTACGGCTATCCGTGTGACATGGCCGCGATCCTGGCGATCGCGGCGCGGCGCAACTTGGTGGTGATCGAAGACGCAGCCCAGGCCATCGGCGCGGACTACCGGGGCAAGCGCGTCGGCGGGTTCGGTACGGGCTGCTTCAGCCTCTACGCCACCAAGAACGTCATGAGCGGCGAAGGCGGCATGATCACCACCGATGACGAGACGCTCGCCCGGCAGTGTCGGCTGTTGCGCAACCACGGCATGGAGCGCCGCTATTACCACGACATCCTGGGCTACAACTTCCGCATGACCGATCTGCACGCGGCGATCGGCCTGGCGCAGATCGCGCGGCTGGAGGAATTCACCGCCGCGCGCCGCGCCAACGCCGAATACCTCACTCACGGCATCGAGAGCGTCGTCACGCCGGCCGTGCGGCCTGGTTATGGGCACGTGTGGCATCAGTACACCGTGCGCATGGATGGGGGACGCGACCGCGACGCCGCGGTCAAGCAGCTCAACGCGGCCGGCGTCGGCGCGGGCATCTTCTATCCTGTGCCTGCCAACCGGCAGCGCCATTTGGTGGAGATGGGGCTGGGTGATGCGGACTTGCCCGTGGCCGAGCGGTTGGCGCAAGAGGTCATCTCGCTGCCGGTGCACCCCCAGCTCAGCCAGGCGGATTTGGAGACGATCGTAAACGAAGTCAATCGGCTGTAGGAGTGCTCCATGTGA
>VGOD01000005.1 GCA_016876015.1 Chloroflexota bacterium | reverse complement strand
AGCTACTGTGTGGGATGATGGCACAGTGAGCGGCGGGCACTGCGCCACGGTGGGCTTGAAGCGGAGATACGCCAGCACGACGATCGCCACGACGATCGCGATGAGATCGAAGACCCCGAACACGGTGCGCAAGCTGATAATGCGCCAACCCGTACGCGGCTTGACCACCGGCGGGGGAGATGGCGGCCGTTTGTCGCCAACGGGGGCCTTGACCGGCCTGATATCGGGCCTGGGCTGCGCCGCCTCAGGAACGGGAACCGGCGTTTGCGGCGTCTGAGGCAACGGCGCGGCCGGCGTCAGCGGCGTGCCGCAGGCCATGCAGAATCGGCTGCCCGTTTCGGACACGGGCGCGCCGCACTTGGGGCAAACGTTTGGTGCTGTCATGACGTGTCTCCTTCGGTCAATTCCTCAGCGCGCCCAGTCCGGCGACCAGGCGTTGTAGTCGGAGCCGGTCAACTGGTAGAGCGGGGTGCCGTTGATGTCGGCGACGTACAGGATTTGCCGGTCGCCGGCCGGCTTGTAGATCAGCCGCTGCCCATCAGGACTCCAGGCAGGGCTGTTGCCATCCTGGATCAGGCGCTGCGCCTGGCCGGTCGCGACGGCGATCACCAGTACACTGATCAGCCCATCATCGTCGTCGTCCGCGCCGAAGGCAAGTTGCGCGCCATCGGGCGACCAGTCGGGCCGATAAATGAAACGTCCTGGATCATCGCGCTGCCGGCGCGAGTTGTAGGTCAATAGAGGACGCGGATCGCTGCCGTCGGCGTTCATCAGCATGAGTTGAACGTTGGGATGCGGTCCACCCTGGGCGACATAGGCGATCCGGCTGCCATCGGGCGACACGACTACGAAGCGGTTGTCGCCGCCGTTGAAGGTCAGACGCCGCACGTTCGAGCCATCCGCGGCCATGCGATAGATCTCCCACGGGCCATCCCGACGGCTGGCAAACGCCAGACCCGTGTTGCCGGGAAACCACGATGCATGATCATCTTCGGCCGGATGATTGCTGATGGCGCGACGGGACCCCCCATCGCGATAGGCGACGAAGATCTCCGTGTTGCCTCCTACTTTCGAGGTGAACGCCAGTTGCGCGCCATCGTTGCTCAGGACCGGATCCCAGAAGTACTCGTTGCCGCCGGTGACGGCGCGCAGGCCGTTGCCATTGCCATCCACCGTGAAGACATGGGCAAAGCCGCTGCGATCGCTGCCGAAAATCACTTTCCCTACCATCGGGGTAGGCGTGGCCGGTCTCGCCTTCGCCGTGGGCGTTGAAGTCGGAAGTGGCGTCGCTGTCGGCGGCGAAGTGGCCGTACCGGGGGGAGGTTGCGTGCTCGGCGGCGGGGCAGCGGTGGCAACGGGCAATCGCGTCTCCGGCAACGGAGTCGGACGGCTGGCCTGCGTTGGTTCGATCGGTGAGACCGACGGTGATGCCGCACCGCGTGTGCTGCCTGGCTGGCCTGGCGTGGTCAACGCGCGGGCTGACCCACCAGAGACCGCTGCAGGCGTCCGCGCGCGCAGAGCGCGCGGACAATCCCAACAGCCCGCGCTGCCAGGCAAAGGTTGCGGCGGCTAGCAGCAGGACGAGGATGGGCGGCAAGAGCAAATAACCCACCCCCCGACCCCCTCTTCGCGAAGGCGGGGCAGTCTGCCCTACCGGTGGTCGTGGGATCGGCTGCCCACAGACATGGCAGAACCGGGCCTCCGTCTTGAATTGCTGTGCCCCACAGTAGGGGCAGAACAGGCTCTGATCGGTCATCTATGCTCCTCGCCGTCACTGAGCGAGTATCGCTTCCGTATTGCTACCCGCTACTACCTCCAACTCGGGTAGGCGCCTCCTTCGGAGGTTAGCTGTCGGAGATCGCTGCCATCGGAGCGAATCACGTAGATCTCATCGCGCCCGCTCTCGTTGGATGTAAACGCAATGTGTTGACCATCCGGAGACCAAACGGCGCCCCAGATGGACTCCAAGCCATCGAACACCTTGCGTTCCTCGCCGCCGTAGGGCGCCACGACGTAGATGGCGTTTTGCGTAGACCGTCGTGAGAGAAACAAGATCTTGCTGCCATTCGTGGCCCAATTGGGCGACCAATCGATCACACCATTTTCCGTCAGACGTCGGCGCGCCCCATCGGCAGCAGAGATCGTCTCGATCTCCCATGACGCCGGCTCGTCGCCGGTGTTGAACGCCAGCCGGGCACCATCAGGGGACCAGGTTGGATGGCCGTCTCGCTCTGGGCCAGATGTTAGTTGAACCAGGTTCTGGCCGTTGGCATCCATGACATACAGGTTCGCATTGCCCGAGCGATCTGATGAAAACGCGATCCGCTTACCATCAGGCGACCAGACCGGCAAGCGGTCCTCTGCCGCGTCGTTGGTGATGCGGACAAGATCGCTGCCGTCCGAATCCACCAGGTAGATTTCGGAGTTACCATCGCGTTGCGAAACAAACGCGATGCGCCGCCCATCGGGGGAAAGCGCCGGATACAGGTCGCTTGCGGGGTCGGAAGTCAAGCGTCGTTGATTCCCCCCGTTGGCATCCATGATGTAGATCTCGGCGTTTCCATCGCGTTCTGAGTAAAAAGCGATCAGCCCCAGGGAGCCGGTGTGAACGATTTCAGGTTTGGTAACGGCGGTAAAGGGCGTTGCCGTTGGCACGAGCGTTGCCGTCGGCGGCGGTGTCGCGGTTGGAAGCGACGTTACCGAAGGCTGCGGGGTGGCACTCGGCGGAACAGCGACGGTCGGTGATGCGGCAGGCGTCTCCGTCGGTGCCACGGAGACGCCCTGAGTCGGGCCTTTGGTCGCGTCGCCGGATGCTGCTCGTGCGGAAGTGTCTGGCTCACGACTGGCTGGTGCGGTCGCGGCCGGCCGGATGCCCGCCAGGAGGTCAGCAACCCGACTGCGCGCTGGTTCCCAGGCCAGGAGAACCAACGCCATAACCCCCACAAGGGGCAGGGGCAACAGCCACCACGCGCTCAGCCGCCGCGGTCGCTTGGGCGCGAGCACAATAGGCTCGGCCGCGTGCGCTGATACCGCTGGGATCGGCTGCCCGCAGACATGGCAGAAGCGCGCGTCTGTTTTGAGTTGCTGCATGCCGCAGTGGGGACAGAAGAGTAGTTGATCAGCCATTGTATTTTGCGGGACCGGCCACGCGCTCTCACCCACTCAGCGCCTGGCGCCGCCTGCCCACGGCGGCCTTGATTTGGTCGGATGTTACCGGCAACGGTTTGATCCGGTCAGCGAGTTGCTGTACCTCGTCGGCGCCGGCACCGGCCGGCAAGCCATACTGCACAGGACGGGCTGTCGCCTGCTTAAATACATAGGTGCGGGCGCGTCCAACGTGGTCCGCAGGAATACGCACACTGGCGTTTTGCTTAAGCCGCGTCTCCATCTGCTTGGGCGGGATGTTCTTGAGGGCGTCTGGCAGATCGTCGAGGCTGTTCAGCGCCTCGGCGGCAAAGGTCGGCCCAGTCATGCCTGCGTATTTTCCGCTCTTGGCCTCCGTTGCGCCCGTTGCGACGCGCAGATCGTGCGCATAATGTGCCAGATAGGCGTCAGGATGTTTCTGCGAAGGCATGTGCGTTTTCACCGAGGCCGCCTCGAATCCCCCCTTCTCAGCCAGCAGGGCGTCGTACACCGGAGCGTTAGGCTTGAAGTCATTGAACGATTCAGCGCCGATTGAGTTGAGCGACTCCTCTGCAATTTGCCCCTGCATTTTGTGTTGATAGGCTGTGATCTGGTTTTCTGTCGGACGCTTGGACTTCGGTGGCGACACCTCGCGGTCGGCCTGTGCCGTCACGCTGCGCATCTCGCCCCGATCGAGCGTCTTCTCTGCCGCGTCGTCTGGAGCCCCTTGCATGGCGCGTCGCCCCTTATCGCTCAGCTTGGGCGGCGCAGCCTCGGCTGGCGCTTTCGCTTCGGCGATATCACGGGGAGCCTTCGAATCTTGCGTGTCTTTCGGCATCGTACTTCCTCACGATCATCTTCTGCGACGCCGCGTTGTCAGCCAGACAACCAACGCCATCGGTGCCAGCGCGCTGCCGCAGACCTGCTCAACCAGGCTCTGTACCTGGCGCTCCAGTTCCCGCTGGAGCCACTCGGACGCTTGCCGTTCCAGCTCCGCCACCCACCGCCTCACCGCCTCCTCGGCTTGCTGGCGCCACTTGTCAAGCTGGCGCTCGGCGGTCTGGCGCAGGCGCTCGATCAGCGCCTTCAACTGATCGGTCAGAGAAGGCGAGGGAACGGTATCCTGAATACCGGAACCGGGCGGCGCAATGACGGCCAGGTATTGTGAAAGCTGGCGGCCATCGCCGCGAGCGATGAACTGGCCGCTGTACCACAGTTGCGAGGAGCCGCCGCCGTCGAACTTGATAGCATCCCAGGCGGCCAGTTGCTCGCGCATGAACTGCGCCGTGTCCATCAGCTTGCCCTTGCGGGAATCTATCACGAGAAACAGCCAACGGTGATCCTGGGAGAGTCCGACTGCGGTTTGAACCGCGCCTTCGTAGCAAGAGCCGGGGCAGTTCCGGCAGGTCTGGATGTCTTCAGTCTGAATGACACCGCTGCGGATTAACCACGGCCCGCCGCCCACGCCGGTATAGACCCAGGCGGCCTTGCCACCGTCGTCTTGCGCAAGTTGGCTGAGTTCGGCTCGTAGAGGCGCATCACGGCTGACAGCCAGCCAGGGACGGTTGATGGCGTTGATATCTTTGTCGCCGTTGGTCGGGCCATCCAGGCGGGTACCGCGCACAACCGTCAGCCCTTCGGGGCCGTGCCCTCGAAACTCGCCCGGTTTACCCTGGTCGCCGGCGCCATAGTCGCTGTTGATTACTACCGCCAGGTTCGTAGTGCGGCTCTTGCCGATCTCAACAGCCCGATCCAACGGCATCACCGGATAATAGGCGGGGTTGGTTTTGTCGGCGCATCCGCCGCGCACGGGGCCGTATGCCGGAACGTTCACATCTTGACATTCGCCGAACTGGCCAGTCTTGTTCAGCCCCTCGGCGATGACATACTCCAGCCCGATGCCGGGACTTTGTAGATCCACAACAACCACATGCACCTGACCCGCCGCCGCGGTGCAGTACTCCAACCCTCTATGTTTCTGAGCGGCCGCATCGCACCAAAGGCGTTCGCGCCAGGTGGGAATAACGGGCGCTGCCCAAACAGTTGAACCGACGCCGATCCACAACAGCAGCGCCACGATGCACGCGGGTGCATAGCGACGAGCAAAAGTAGCCATATACGCCTCTCGAGATGCTTGTGTGGCGAAGGAGCCGTTATCCTTCTGGTTTGCGATGGCCCTCGCGTGCCTCCGGCGGGCCTGTGAATACTTCTTTCTCTCGTTTTTCTGGGCCGGACTCGACTTTTTCCGCCAACCCTGCGTCGCCAATAGCGTGTCGGCGATCGGTCTGGCTGGCAGCATCGGGGGATTCCTCAGCTTTCTTGCGCTCCAACGCCGCGCGTTCCGCTGCGTCGCGAGCCGAGGCTTCGGTCTTGACCTGATTCAGACGCTCCTGGTGGCCCGCGAGGTCGCTGTCCCCTCCCTGCATTGCGCGTCTTCCTGCTTCGGTTTGTGGCCGGTTCAGGCGCGGTTGCGTCTGACCGGTATCGCTGGGACGTTGGGCGTCCTGGGCGTCTTTCGTGTCGGATGCCATGAGACCTCCTATTTACGACGCCGCGCTGACCGCGGCATTGACAGTTTTTTGCGCCTGGTCGGTTACGCCCTGAATGGCCTGGATCGCCTTCGCGCCGAGATACTGCGTCGGCGCGGGCTTCTCCGCGGCGGCGTCCATCACCGACCAGATGTCCTTGATCGTATTCGCCGTCAGCCTGGCGGCGCTGATGGGGGCTTCGACGGCCAGTTGCTCTATCGGCATCGCTCTGCTACTCCTGCAATTCAACCTGGATGCCGCCGACCCAACGCGCGGCGAGGTTGTAGATGAACGCGGCGATCACCGTGAAGATGCCTTGCAGGAACGCGCCAAGCGCGACGAGCAAGACGTAGGAGATTAGGATTCCGATGAAACTGCCGCCCAGCAAGGCCAGGTCACTATCCCGTCCGGCCAAACCACCCAGTAGGCTAGCGCCGAACAGCCCAGGGAGCACCATGAAGAGACAGCCGAAGAGACCGAGGAGTAGAGCGTAGATTACAAAGGTAACTTTGAAGACGGAGCCGATGGCGATGCGATGGATTGTTTTCAATGGACCAGTTGAGGTAGTAGTGATCGCCGTCGGCAGAACAACTGGCGCGACACCGTCTTGAGTTTCCCCGAGCCACCAACGGCTAGAGTGCGTATCTATTGGCTGTGGAGCGCCTGGGGGAGACGTCGCTTCTCCGCTCGGCGCCGATGAAGGCGTCCGCGCCTGTGGAGATACTGCCGTGGTTGCCGTTGATAGTTTTGCGCCACAGGCCATACAGAACGACCCAGGTCCAGCATCAGGTGCGCCACAATTCGGGCATTTCATGGGAAACTCCTTTCATGGCTGAGGTTATCCGTTTGTAGGCAATGCCTCAACCGCGCGCACGAACGCGCGGCGTATATACTGCTCGGAAATCAAATGAGTGCATTGGCGTCGAGGCCTCGGCTTGACTTTAATGCACTGAATTCATTTCCGATCAGTATATGTTCGATGAACGGGAAGTCAATCGCCCAGCTTGATAGTGTGCTCCACGGCTTCGATGTCAGATATGTCGCGTGGCACGGGCGTTTCTCCGATATGCGTCTTGACAGAAATCCGAATTGCGCCTATGATAAGATATGCCAGCCACACAGAAACCAACCGTGCGCCGGCCTGCGGCCGCTGAAGCGTCCATCGTTGTCGTGGACAACAAAGGCCGCGAACGCGTTCAGCGTGTCGCGTATGTTGTCACCGACGTGCACGGCGAACCGGTATACGTCACAGCAGAGGGTCTGGCCTACGCACACGATTCGCTGGCGCGCAAATCGCGTTTTGACCTGATAGACGAGTTGGCACGCCTTCCTGACGTTCTGGCAGATCCTGACATCGTGGTCTACGACTACGCCAGCCCGGACGACACGTTGATTTACTACAAGCGCATCTATCTTCAGCCTGGGCATGAGTACGAGTTGGTTGCAGCAGTCATCAAGTTCCGGCAAGGTGTCAAGTTTCTATACAACTTTCATTCACAGGAAAGCGGCAAGGTCAAAGGCGCGCGCGATGCTGAGACGATCGCGGTGTGGTACATTGCTCCGGGCAAGCGGTCGCGCGAGTTTGGCTTGTAAGGTGAAGTATGGCTAGACGAGAACTACACCTCCTTTTTCAAGAACCCGGTATGGTGGAGGCTATCGCCGTGGACCCAACCCGCCAGCGAACCGACACAAGCATTCACAGCCGCGGGTACGGCGATACATCCATTCTCGACCTGATGGCAGATTATCGCGACGGCGAGGACCGCCCGTTTGCCTGGATTGCCTATAACCTCCACAAGACCTACCCAGCCGTCATCTGGGGGCTGCGATTGCTGCTGGCCGGTGAGCGATTCGACGTGCCGCAAGCCGGGCTGCGCGACGTGCCGCTGCACGAGGCGTTCAGTTGGGCCTACGCGCACTTTATCCTGGAAGATGAGCTCAAGGATAAAGCCTTGCCCTCCACCTCCACCGACGAGCGCCCCAGCCTGACCCGCCGCGTGCTCCAACATGCCCTGGCCGGCGTTTAGCGCCGGTTTCACTCCGTCACACTGAGCGTACCGCCTCTGTCATGGCTCCCCACGCCGCGTCAGCTGCCCCCTGGATCGCCCGGATCGCGTAGCTCATCATCCGCTTGCAGGCAACGCCTCGACCGCGCGCACGAACGCGCGGCGCATGTGCTCGGTGAACGGGAAGTCAATCTCGTGCGCCAGGTAACAATAGGCGGCTTCCTGGTGATCCGGTCGCCCGGCCTGAGCCGCCGCATCGCCGCAAACGGCCGCGACCTCCTGCCAGTTGGCGGGCCAGTGGGCCGGCTCGGGTCGTTCGTCGAAGGCGGTGAGCGCCGTCTGGAACCGTTGAGCCGTTTCCTTGCGTCGGGTTATCGGCTCGATAGCATCTCGATGTTCACACGGCTCGCCGCAGAATCGGCAGCCGTCGAACGGCAAGAGGGCCAGACGATTCGCCTCGTAGAACCTCGCCATGTGGCCTTTGACGGCTGCGTCAGGCAGGAAGTCGGCGAACCCGACGCCGCCCTTGTAGTCCGGCACGGTCATGAAGGTCGCTTTTTCCAGGCCGGTCATGAATACCGCTGCCTGGCCCACGCGCAGCTTGCCCATGAACTGTTCCTGCGCCTGGTCCATGATCATCGCGGCGGCCAGCGCCTCGCGATCCTGGCGGCCGGGGAGCATGTGGCCGATCTTGAGGTTGGTGTTGCGCACCGCGTCCGGGGCGAGTTTCTCCGGGCTTTGCTCGGCGATCAGCACTCCCTGGCCGTAGGCGCGCATTTCGACCAGGAAGTCGGTCATGGCCCGCACCGACTTGGCGCGCGTATCCGCCGCGACCTCGGTGTTGCCGACTGCGGCGACGTTCTCCAGGATGCGGTGGGCCTCCTCGATTAGCAGGAGATGCCGGAAGCCTGCGGATAGTTCGCCGGCGCGACGGGCCTGACCCTGGCGGTGCTCGCGCAACAGGATCAGCAGGAACATCATGGTCAGCGCCTTGACGTCGTCGCTGAGCGAGTCCAGCTCCAGCACGGCCGGCCGGTCGAACAGGAGCTCGAACGGCAACGAGCGCCGGCAGTTGAACATCCTGCCCTTGCTGCCGCGCAGCAGGCTGCCGATCCGTCCTTTGACCGCGGCCTGGATGTTGTCGTGCAGCTCCCCGCGATAGCCGCGGCCCTCGATCGCCTGCACGGCCTGGCGGCAGAAGTCGGCCATGGTGGGGAAGAGTTTCGGCTCCCCTTCGCCGCCGCGATCACTCAACCGCCAGCTGTGGCTCGTGTAAGCTGCCTCCAACGCCTCTTCGATGATGGATGGCAGCACGCCGAACTGGGGCATGGCCGCATTGATGGCAACGTTGAGCGCCTCGAGGTGCACCTCCAGCCGCACGCCGGGCAGCAGCTCGAAGGGATTGAGTCGGAAGGGCGCAGTGGTTTCGTCGCCCAGGGTGAAGACCAGCAGATCCTCGAACCCCGGCTGGCGGACCAGCCCGCGATACTCGGTCTTGGCCGGCTCGATTACCAGGAACGGGACGCCGCGCTCGTGCAGTTGGCTAAGCAGGTACAGGCAGGTGTTGGTCTTGCCGCTGCCTGGCAGCCCGGCGATCAGGCCGTGGCGAGAGAGGTCTTTCAGTCGCAGTGTGACCGCGCCGCCGCGCTGGAAGCTGCCCAGGTTCAGCTCGTCGGGCCTGGCGTTCGCCCGCCGGCCGCCCGGCTCGAAATCTGGCATCGGCTGGCGCACCTCGACGCCCGGCACGCCGCCGCGCACGGCGATGGGGAAGCGGAACAGCGCAGCCGCGCCGCGCGCGTCGGCCAGATAGCGGAGCCGGATCAGGTCGGGGCTTTCTTCGGCCTGGCTGCGGCCCCACGGCGTCAGGATCAGGTGATTCAACGTCCGCGCGGCGGCTTGAGCGTCGGCGTCAGTGCCTGCATAGACGATGTCAAAGCTGGAAATCAGTTCATCGTCTGCCCTGCCCATGGGCCGTGCGGTGAAAGCAGCGCCAAGGGATTGTGCAATGCTCATGGCCGCGAAACGGTCGCTGCTGGCGACCTGCGCTGCCATGACGAATGGCTGCGCCAGGCGACGCAATTGCGCCGCGTAAACACGCGCCACGGCCGCGGCCTGGGGATCGGCCCAGCGACCGCTGTATTCGATACTGTGCGCGCTGCGCTGCCAATCGGCGGCCGTCTGGGCGGTGGCGGCGGCGTTGACCAGGGCCCGATACTCGTTCTCGCCCAGGCTGGTCGGCTCCAGGTGCAGGTTGACGACGCATGGCGCACTGAGACGCAGCAGGGCCTCGCATGGCTGCAGAAAAGCGCCCGCCGGCTGCCAGTAGGGATAGACGACGTAGGCGTCGCCCTGCGCCCAGGGGAAGCTCACCACCTCCTCGCGCTGGCGCACCTCGACGATGGACGGATTGGGCACCGGCATGCGCAGGCCGGCCAGGTCGGCCGGCGTGGCGACCTGGCGCACCGTCAGGCCGAAAGTTTGGGCCAGACGCATCAGATCGGCGCCCAACTGCTCGGCCGCCATCGCCGCCGACTCGGGCCGGCTGAGGATGCGCGCCAGCAGCGCGACCTGGATGCCGGCCTGCTCCGGCCGGTAGATGAAGCGCAGGCTGAAGGCGGCGCTCTGCCATTTCCAGAGGTTAGCCACGAACTGCACCTGGCGCTCCAACAGCTCGGCCAAGCGCTCACTGTCGTTCTGGCCGACCAGCGTGTGGTCGGCCAGAAAATCCGGCAGATAGGGCAGTTGAAGCCCCAGCAGGGTGCGCTGCACGACGATCTCGCCGCTGCGCGGGGGCGCGCCAAAGCTGTGCAGCGGCGCCAGGTTGCGACCGCTGGTCTCACACCCTCGATCGGGGTAAGTCTGCGTTGCAGTCATGGGCAGGGTCAGATCAGACGGCGACGCATGCCGTACTCGGCTGCTTGAGGCATCAGCCGCTGCTCGATGCCTACCACATCCAGCGCTTCACGCACCGTCTGTTCGACTGACTTCTCCAGGGCGACGATGTCGTCGGTGTCGAATTCGTTCGGCGGCACGCGCAGCGCGGCCAGCAGGTCTTTTTCCGTCAGCCATTTGTAGGCGCTGAACAAGACTAACAGGCCCAACGCAAGATAGTCCAGCAGATAGATAGGGCCAAGACAACAAGTCAGGGTCATGAGGCTGTCGAGACCCGAGACCGAGCCTCCCAGCAGATTAAGGTTGACGCTGCTCAGGGCGTTGTTGTATATCGGTGGGTAGACGATGATGAAAAGCGCCATCAACGCAACGAGCAGGACGCGTATGCTGCTGATTGGCCCCTTGAAGTAAGTGACCTGCGAGACGTAGAGATCCTGCCCAAACCGTGCGATATAGAGTCCGGCGGTCGCCAGGCCGCGGCGGATGAGGAAGTAGGGACGGCTGTCCACGAGGATGCCCTGGCGCAGCAGGGTCATCCGCTGGACGGTGGCCCGCGGGATCTCTCGGCGCTCGAAGCGCGCGGTGGCTGCATCGCGTAAGGCGTCGGCGCGGTCGCCCTGGTCGTTGATCAGCCACGACACGTGCCGGCCGCGTGTGCCATAGCCCGCAAACGGCCCCCAAATGCTGACCGGCACAGTGCCCATGCTCCCCATCTGACCAACGGCGGGAGCCGAGACTGGCTGTGCAGGGCTGGGCATGGCTGCCGGCCGAACACCGGCGGCCGGGCCCGGTGGGCCGAGCGGCGCCGCGGCTGCGGGCGCAGACAGCGGTCTGGTTGCCGGTGGTGCAGTCGTGACCGGCGATGCCGGCAGCTTGAAGCCGCAGGACATGCAGAATAGCCCTGGGCCGGGGTCGGGGACGCCACACTTGGGACAGGCCATAGTCGTGACTCCTTTCTGATAGGTCGGATCCACTCAGAGACCCTAAAGGTCTCGCAGACCTTTAGGGTCTACCCGCCATCAGCGCGGCGGGATCTCCTTGCCACAACTCATACAGAAGCGCGCTCCGGCCTGGGTTGGCTGTCCGCAGTGGGGACAGAAACCGCTCGATGAGACGGGCGCAGGAACAGCCGCGCTACTTGTCCGCAGATAGCCGCGGCGATAGGCGAAATAGCCGCCGGCCGCCAGGATCAGCAGCACGATCAGGATCGCCACGATCAGCAGAGCGCTCGTTTGCCCCTTGGGAATCACGATAGCTTGCATGTTGCTGAGGGATTGTCCCAGCGGACAGCGTCATTGCCGATCTTCCTGCCGTTGCTGGATAGCACCTCGCCAGCGTGAAGCGTGATGGTTCCCAGCGCCATGCCGCTGGAGAGCGACTGCGGCGACATCTCGAATTTGACCGCCTTGCGTCCCTGGTAATCCACCCAGGTCAGGCGAAAGGTACCCTGGATAAGTTTGGACTGGAAGCCCTTTCCGCTCATCTCGAGCACGTAGACGGTATTGCCGGCCTGTTTGGCTTTGCCCTGGTACCATTTGGCCTGCGCTCCCTGCGCCTTAGCCTCCGCCGCCCACTGATCCAGTTGCGACTTCATGGCCGCCGGACCGCCGATCATCGCGATCGTCTCGGCCGGCGCCGTGATCGTCATCGTGGTGACATACCGCTCATCGGCATAGATGGTGAGATCGGTCTCCAGGATGGCGCCACATGCGCTGAGCAGGGCAGCCACGACAAACAGCGCCAAGACCGCTCCGATGCGGGTTGAGCCAGCCCTTTTGTGAAGGAATCGCGTCATCATCAATCTCCTGGCAGATAGATCATCATCAGACTAACGACTTACCACAGGACATGCAGAAACGCCCTCCACCGGGGTTAGGTTGACCGCAATGCGGGCAGAACACGGATGCAACATGCGTCGTGGCTGACGGCGGCGCCACCGGGGTCACTGCCGAACGCCTGCGGAACCACAGGAACGCGCCAGCCCCGAGAACGATGATAAGGCCACCGCCCAAGAGGATCGGCAGCAGGCCGGGGCCTCCGCTGGAGGAGCCACTTTGCGTCGAAACGGGCAGTGGCGTCGGCGGTGTCAGCACGATTACCTTGGCCTGCGGCCGCGGGGTAGGCGTATAGGTGGCCGTGGGCGTCGCGGTCGGGGTCGGCAAGGGCGTGCGCGTCGCAGTTGGAGTGAGCGTCGGCGTCGCGGTGGGTGTGGGTGGAATGGCCGGCAGCGTGAACCGCCACAGGTTGAGCGCGTCGTCGCTGATGTACAGGTGGCGGGGTGTCGCGCCATCAACCGCCAGGGTACGCACCTGGCGCGGCAAGGCTGACCCCAGGGGTACCCAATGCTGTCCGCGATTGGGGCTGACGTATGCCCTGTTCTGGAATACCGTGTACAGCACGCCAGGGTCGCGCCAATCGGGCCACACCTGGAGGTATCTGTCCGGTGAGAGGCTGATGCCCTGGTTGCTCCAGCGTTGACCGCCGTCGTCGCTGACCGCCACGCCTCTGTCGCCGTTGGTGTAGACTTGCCCGGGTTGAACGCCAGGCCACAGTTGTGCGTAGTTCCCCTGGGGCAAACCCGTCACGATTTGCCAGGTGGCGCCGCCGTCTTCCGATCGGTAGATGCCGGCATTCGTGGCCGCCAGAACGCGGCGCGCGTTGTCGGGCGCGATCCACAAGGCGTTGACTGCCACATTGTTGGGTAACTGCGACGACGCCCAGGCCGCGCCGCTGTTATCGCTGCGCAAGATCACCTGGCCGAGTGAGACCATTATTACGGCGTCATTGCCCGGCTGCGTGGCGATTGCGCGTGGCGCGCCTGTGGTAGGCATTCCGGTGGATTGCCAACTCTGCCCTGAGTCGGCGCTTACCAGCAGCGCGTTGCCGGCGCCGGCGAGCATACGATTCGGGTTGCCGGGGGTGAAGTATCTTACGCTCCATGTCAGGTTTTCAGGCCAGCCTGTCATTCGCGCCCACGTTTCTCCGCCATCCCCACTGCGCAAAGCCCCCTGAGGAAAGGCTCCGCCGCCATTCGCGAACAGGATGGCCGGATCGGCCGGATGGGCAGCAATGATTTGAGGACTGGGCTTTGGCGGCGGCGTCCAGTTGGCGCCGGCATCGAAACTCTTCAGCACTGTGCCATCGGCCAGCGCGTATAATACCGCGGGGCTTCTGGGATCCACGAACAGCGCAGCGACGTTGCGGAAATTGGGCGGTTGGAGGGCCTGCCAGCTTGCGCCGCGGTCGCGGCTGCGATGTAGTATGGCGCCGTTGGTCGTGTAGAGGGTGCCTCCGTCGCCAGTTGTCCACAACAAATTGCTAGAGTAGTAGTTGCGGTCAGCCGGCGTGACCGGCGCCCAATTCGCGCCGTGGTCTGAAGACGCCAGAAGCACGCCCCTGACCTGGGCATATAGAGCTCCGGCCGTCGCACCGTCCACCTGGAGTATCTCTAGGTCACCTTTGCCTTCGAGTCCTTTGCCGGTCCTGACCCAGCTTGCACCATCATCCTGGCTGTAGAAAAAACCTTGACCGGAACTCCACACGTAGAGGCGCTTTGGATCAGGCCGACCCAAAGCAAAGGCAGTTATCTGACCGGTCGCCGGCACTTTACCGCTGGCCCAGGAAACGCCGGCATCGTTGGAGCGAAAGAGGCCTGTTCCGGTGACGACCCACAACTGATTGGGATTGGTCGGGTTGACCGTCACGCTCGTTACGCCTTGCAACACACCGGGCGCGACCGGGGCCCAAGGCTGGCTGGCGCTGGTGCGTTTCAACAGTTGACCGTTGGCGACAGCATACATGATGGCCGGCGTCAACGGATCGAAGACCAGTTGTGTGATGCCAGCCTGACTTTCAGGCGCCACCGCCCACGCAGCGCCGCCGTCGCGACTGACCAACAACTGCGACGCCAACGCATACACGATGCCCGGGTTCTCTGGGTTGATCGCCAGGCTGCGGGGGCCTAGAGAGGCGATTGTGGTAGTCGTCCAGACGCCTTCATCGGCGCGGGCAGCATGAACCGGCAGAAGCGCCAGCAGACAAATCGTAATGAGCAGGCATCGGGCCAAGAGGCTGCGGAACATTGCTTCCTCCTTGAGACTGACAGGACTGTTGACGCTCAACGATAAAGATTGGCGGCCACGATGGTAGCGTTATCGGCCAGCAGGCGCCTGTTCTTGCCATCGTTATCCGCGACATAGATGCTCGACCGATTGCTGTCATCTACCTGGTACACGACCCGGCCGCCAGGCGCCAGCCATACGGATACAAAGCGGCCCTTCGTCTCATCAATCGACTGTGGTTGAGACTGGCCCAGTTTCATCGAGTGCAGCAACGTTTTGCCATCCTTGACGCCTGCGAAGGCAAGATAACCGGCCGGGCTGGACGCCACCTGGTCAACTCTCTGATACCCCTCGGCCAGGCGTTTGGATTCCTTGCCATCAACGGTTTCGGTATATAGCGTCATCAGACCATCACGCTCTTGCAGCGCGTAGAGGAATCGGTTACTGGCGAGCCACTGCATCAAGGTGCTTTGCGCTGCTCGGAAGACCGCTCGCTGGCTTTGGCCATGGCCATCGAAGAGCAGTAGACTGTCGCCGTCCGTTTCGTTCGTCCAGACCAAGAGGCGTTGACCGTCGGCCGAAAACGCCGCGCCCTTGACGCTCTTGACATTGCGTACCAGGCTCACGCGCTCGCTCCCATCGCTGCGCAGTAATTGCAGGTCTGAAGCGCCGCCGCCCGTCGCCATCACCAATATCCGGTCGCCCTGCGGATTGACGCCAATGACGGAAAGGTTTCCGCCACGGCCGGTGAGCAGGCGTTCGGGCAGACCGCCGTTCATGTTCCTGCGGTACAGCGTGTCATCGGCCGAAAAATACACGTGCTTGCCGTCACTGGTGAAAGGCGCCGCTGTTGCAGAAGAAGACACCAGGGCGCGAGACTGACGTCCGTCAATGCCAGTCATATAGTAGGCGCTGTTGCCGCCATAGCGCGCAGTGTAAGCCACAGACTGCCAGTCTGCGCTGGGTCGGGCTGAAGCTTCATCAGCGCCCTCGATCAACGTGGTCAGATTGCCCGCCGCCAGATCACCGATCTGGACGTTCCTGCCTCGCCGCGTCGAGGTCTGAACGATGAATCGTTGGCTGGAAGCGTCCACAAACACCTGGATGTTCTGCGCCTCCCGCAGGAATTCCAGCGGCTCGCCGTCATTCAGATTGAAGCGCAGAAGCGTCCACGCGCCGACCTCCCTGACGGCCAGCAAGCAATACTTACCGTCCGGGCTGACGTAAGCCTGGCTCCAGGTCCATCGTTGCCGGTATCGCGCGGATGAGCCATCCTGGTAGGCGCCGCGATCAACCGACAGTCCATTCAGGTCAAGGCTCGGCAAAGGTGCCAACTGCAGGGGTTTGGTAGCACCCGATAGGTCCAACGTCTGCAAGACCAGGCCGGCGCGTTCGCTCTGTGAAATGATGAGCTTGGGGGTGACGGCGATGCCAGTCTGTCGCGCTGTGAGGAGACGAACGATGACGGCGACGAGAGCCAGCACCGCGACAACTCCCAGGATATACAGCAAAAGCCGACGATTCAGCAGTCCTTGCGCTTTAGGGGAAGATTGTGTCCGCGACTGAGATGGTTCGAGCGACGACAGGCGTGTACCGCAGTTCATACAGAAAGCGATGCCTTCGGCGTTCTCTGTGCCGCAATTGCTGCAACGCATCGAGAGCCTCCTCTCACACCATACTGTTCACGCCAGGCGAGTACCGCAATCGGGGCAGAAGACGGCTTCCTGCGGCAAACTGGCCTGACAGTTGGAGCAAGCTTTCCCCGCCGGCCCTGCCGGAGCGATCGGCTCCGGTTCGGTCTGATCTTGAGTTGGTGACTGCATGTCCGAGCCACCAGGGACAGTCTCGGTCTCTGCCACAGAGGCGCCTTCCGCAACTGGCACTGGAGGCGCGGGCACGGTAATAGAGGGCGCGGGGCTGGTGGGCGCCATGGTGGCTGGAATCACAGACGCGACTACCTGTCCGACGCGCGTACCGCAGTCAGGACAGAACGACGCGCCGGTTGTCAGAATGGCTCCACAGTTGACACAACGGACCGGCGAAGGCTCGGCGACCTTCTTGGCGCCGCAGTTGGGACAGAAACCGGCATTCGCCGGTATCAAGACACCGCAGTTGCGGCAAGGCGTGCCGCCAGGGGCTGGCTTGGGGATGGAGGCGCCACAGTGGGGGCAAAAAGTGGCTATGGCGGGAACCGGCTTGCGGCAGCGCGGGCAGGGCTGGGTGGGCTGAGATGGCGTTGCGGTCAACTGTTCGGCCCGGATTTGCTCGATGGTCTTTTCGTGCTGCTTGATCTGGCCATCCAACGCGTCAATCCGTTGGCCGATCGCTGTCAGTTCTGGGTGATCAACTTCGCGCCTGCGATAAACAGTCAGAACTGTCTGTCCGAGCGCATCAAGTTGAGTCTTGACATCACGTCGCAATTGGTCAATGACGGCTTGCTCGCGTCGGATACGAATCAACTTGTCCGCTTCGAAAGCTGCCTTGTCGGCCTGCTGACGCACTGAATCCACTATGCTCACCATGGGATCCTCCTTGTCCTGATGACCCCGGCTAAGGGGCAGTCGCGTGGTCTATCTTCTGAAGTGACAGAAGGCGGCTTGATAGACACCTGTGAGCTATGGGGTTCTATGTTGTGGCGAGATGGAGCAGCCTCACTCGTGTCTCATGATGACAAGGGCCCCTGTCTCCAGACGGGCGGTGATCAGACGAGCTTGCCTTTGAAGGCAAGGCTGGATTCGAGGTCGTGAAGTCCGGAGCCTGAGCATTCAGGCACCGGGTGAAGAGTCGATCATAGGGATCGGTCAGATATGTTGCATCATGACGAAGCGACTCAAAGTGCTAGAGGCAGTATACATCAGCCTACACGATCGCGCAAAAAACATGGACGCGGTTCAAGGTTGTGCGTCGAGATGCTTGTCCGTGATCCTGAAACGCGGCCGGCCGATGGGCAATAGGAACTCGTTGCAGGTACTCATGAACCTCTGACCGCCCTCCTCACGGCTGGCCGGCCGCCAGGGCGAAGTCGAACTCGCCAATCCGCTTCCCCATGGCCGATTCGCCGAAGCGGTTGGCCGCGGTCACTATGTAGGTGAAATTGGCAGCCGGGTCGCCGGTCGCACCAAGATCACGGAAGACGGGTGTGTAGGTGATCGAATAGGGCGTGGTCGGGACGAAATACGGGGCGTTGACCGCACGGTACACCTGGTACAACTTCGCGCCGGGCACAGGCGGCCAGCTCAGGCTCACGTCCTGTCCCTCGCGGCCGGCCGTGAGCGCGGGCGCCGCCAGAGACCGGCCCACCGCAAAGTAGACTGTCTGCTGGCCTGTGGCCGCGGCGTCTCGGCCTACCCACGGCAGCAGGGTGCGTTGTCGCCGACCCGCGGCGTACCAGACGCTTCCCGATACGGCGGTGTTGATCGTGAACCACGCCTGCGCCGGCCCGACCACCTGCATCGGGATGGCCGCCAGCTTCGCGCCTGTCGCATCTAGCGCCCAGAGCTGCACGGCCGCGGGGTTCGTCACGGTCAGCGTGAGCGTTAAGCTGATCGGCTCGATCAGCGCGGGCGCAGCGCCCCAACGATCGTCCAGTGAGGTCTCGCCAGCGTTCCAGACCTGGCCGGTGTTCTCGACGCGCGTGAAGACGCCCAGCAGCATCGCCGTGGAGGTCGCCAGGGGCAGCCCGTCGCGGCTCTGCAGGGTGACGGCCGCGAACTGCGCCGTATTCGGCGAGACCGCCAGCGCCAGGTTGGCGAGCGCCACGCTGCGGCCGGCCATGAAGCCGACCGCGCCCTGCGCCTGCGGCCCATCGAAAGTGAAAACCCCGCGGGCCGGATCGCTGACATCCCACGTCAACTGTCCGCCCGCGCTGCGATAGATCGGGCCGGCCGGCGCCGGCAGAGATGGCGTGACCGGCGTCGCCGCGTCCAGATCAGCGATGCGCAGCCGGCCGCCGAACAAGGCTGCGTCCGCCGCGCCCTTAGCTTGGCGCAAGAAATCGCCCAGGCCGCCGCTCCAGCCATAGGCCGCGCTGTCGTACCGCTCGGCACGAGTGAAAGACAGATCGGTCTGCGCCGGCGCCGGGGCGATCGCCCCACCCAAGAAAAGGCGCGCGGCCACCGGCATCATGGCCGTCGCCAGCGGGTTGCCCGCCAGATCGAAGAAGTTCATCACCCGCGTGGCGTCGTAGTCGTTCTGATCGCTCGCATAGTCGAACTGAAACACCCCATCCCAATCCTGGAAAGCCCCGACCGTGGCGAAGAAGATCGGCGCTTCGACCGCGTAGCGGTTGGGGAAAGGTTGGTTGAACTCGGTGACCGTGAACGGCTTGCCCTTGACCGCGGCGACCGCGGTGTCGAACAGGCCGGCGAAGGGGGAGTTCACCCACGCCTGGTTGCTGATGATCCAGCCCGTGGGAGACCAGGCCGGGACGCCGAGCCACCAGGGATGATCCCAGTAGTAGTGGTTGTCCACGAAGTCCAAATCCGCCATCGCAGAGATGTCGGTCAGATTGTCGCTGGCGGTGCCGGTGTTGAGGGGAAAGCCTGACGCAAGACGCTCGGCTTCCAACCCGAGAATCGTAGCCTGTCGCGTCGGACTCGAGGCTTTAGCCGGTTGCTCCCGCTCGCGCACGAGACCGCCTGAAGGCTCGAGTCCAGAGAAGACTGATCGAATGACGCTGCGCATCTCCGTGAAGTAGGCGCGTTGCACATCGTCGTAGAAGTGCAGGGTGTCGCGCAGACGCTGCGGGGTGAAAGCCTCTAGCTCGGTTCGGCGGATGCGACGGACGTTGCCCGCCTCCAGGCTCTCGCCGGGGAGCAGGCCAACCGGGTTGTAGGGGGTCAGGCTGACCGCATCGAACCAGATGACCAGGACCGCCTGGCCGATGTCGAAGCCGACCTGGGCATCGGCGTCATCGGCTGTGGCCCGAAAAATGAACTCGAAGGTCTGCCAGGCGGTGGTCAGTTCGGCTGTACCCCACAAGCCCAGCCCACCCCAGGGGGCATGGTTCTGCTTGACGTTGGCGCCGATGGCCCCCGCGGCGCTCGCCCGCGCATCGAAGCGCAGGCGGTAGCGCTGCCCCGTCTGCACCGCCAACCCGCCCTGGCCGAGTTGGACGTGCCAATCTATGCCATCCACCTGCGTCACATCCACGCGCAGCGAGTGCGTGCCCGATGTCGCGGTCGTGGCGTCCACCGTCCAGGTCGCGCGCGCGGCCTCATGAAGGCTCGTGTCCCACGCCGTCTGCCCGGCCTCGAAGCTGCCGTTGGCCAGCAGCTCCGTCTCGGGCGCCGCGCTCGCGGGCGCCCAGGCCGCCGCGAGTGCGGCCGTGCTGCCGTAGCGATCCTCCAGCCAGCCCTGCCAGCCGCGGAACGCGTCCACCTCCTGAAAGCTGAACTGGTCGAACCAGTACACGCCGGTGGTCGCGCCCAGGTCGAACGAGACCCGCGCCTGGCCGAAGACCGTCTCGGTCGCAGTGAATTCGACCGTGCGTGTCACCCAACTCGTCGTGAGGTTGAGCGCCGCAGACCAGCCGAGCGCATCCCAGGGGGCGGCATCCCGCATCACTGCGGCATAGACGGTCCCCGGCGCATCCCCGCGCGCCGCAAAGCTCAAGCGATAGGCGCGACCCTCTTGCAACGCAAGGCCCGCCTGGATCAACTGCACGTGCCAGGGGACGCCGTCGCTCTGTGTCACCGCTACCCGCAGCGCCTGACCGCCAGCCAGGCCGCCGGCCGCGGTTTCGGCGGCAGCCTGGCTGGCGCCGGCGACCCAGAGATGCCAGTCATCGAAACCGGCCTCGAAGCCGGGGTTGCGCAGCCGGTTGATCCGCGGCCCCGCGGCCGACAGCCGCGACCAGCCGTCGAGCTCCTGGCTGTAGAAGGCCGGAAAGCTGCGCGGGTCCGCGGGGTCGAAATTGAGGGCGTCGCCGGCAAACGACCGTCCGAAGGAATCTTCGTTGGTGGTCTCCACCGTGAAGATGGCCGGGTCGTCCCGGTAGGCCAGGCCGGTGTACGGATTGACGTGAGCGAGCAGTTGCCCCACGTAACGCTGCTGGAGCGCGATCATCACCGGGTCGAAGAGGGTGGCGCCCTGGTTGTAAGGGCTGTGGGTTTGGTCAAACCGATCCGCATCGGTCACGCCGTCGTTGAGCGTGAACTGGCGGCTGACGTGCAGGTTGAGGTCCACGTAGATGGCGTGGCGCCGGAGCTGATAGATCAGATAGTCGAGCCGACCCAACTGCACCGGGTCAAGCGCCAGGGTATCCTGCCAGGGGTCGAGCCAGATGCCCGCGGGCCGGCCACTGTGATCCATGTGGTGCAGGCGGACCGCGTTGAAACCGAGTTTGGCGAGCCGGCTGGCCAGTTTTTCGGCCGCGTGCACGTCGCCGAACTCGCCTGGGGCCGGCGGGTAATCGGGCGAAGGCGGAAACGCCGCGCTGAAGGTGAGGTTCGTACCCCAGAAGCGCGCCCGGCGGCCGGTGTTGCTGAACGCGAAATGGCCGTCGGCCGTGGTCACGACGCGGCCGCGGACGTCAATCAAACTGGCCGGATCCTGACCGGCCGCGTCGAGCAGCAGGTCCGAGGCGTCGGTCAGGGTCGGCGCGGCGTCGTCCCAGGGCAGGACGAACGGGAACCAGCCGGTCTGGTCGGTTTGGGGCTGACCAGGGCTGGCCGCCAGGGGCTGCCCACTGCCCAGCGGCAGCCCGCCAGACAGAACGAGCAGCGCCAACACGGTGGCCGGCACGCGCAAACCACGCAGGAGGAATGATCGCAGACGCACAGCTCACCTCCGCGGCTGTCCTGAAAATAGGACGCGGATGAACGCGGAAAAACGCGGAGAAGACAAACCATCAGCGCTCGTCCGCGCTTGCCGTGCACCCGACGCTGTAGACGGGTGTCCGCGTCCCGTTTTCACTGGCCGTGGCCAGAGGCCGCGCTATCGTCCTCGGTCGTACACCCCTCGCCAGCCATTCAGCCGGATGCGCAACACATCGCGCACCATGCGGTAGGTATCTGGAATGGGGTCGACGCGGCTGTCAGCGTCGAAGTACCAGTTGATCGGCACGGCGACGATCTTGTAGCCGCGACGCAGCGCGATGAACAGCGCCTCCACGTCGAACGCCCAGCCGGTCATCGTCAGGGAGGGAAAGACATCGCGTGCGACTGCGCGGCGAAAACTCTTGAAGCCGCATTGGGTGTCTTGAAAACCGGGGATGGCCAACACGCGCACGATGAAATTGAAGATGCGCCCCATCAGGTGACGATAGGCCGGCTCGCCGTAGCGCCGCGCGCCCGGTCCCTCGCGCGAGGCGATGGCCACATCGTGGTCTGTCAAGAGGGGCGGCAAGAACTTGCTCACCTCTTCAATGGGCATCGAGAGATCGGAATCGCAGATGAACAGATACCGCCCGCGGCCGGCCAACATGCCGGCCTTCACGGCCGCGCCCTTCCCCTTCTGACTGTGGAGCACGTGAATGAACGAATACCTGGCTGCGTAACGCTCCGCGACCTCCGTGGTGCGATCAACGCTGCCGTTTTCCACCACCAGCACCTCCATCGCCGCAGTCTGTTGCTGGATGAACTGTACGATCTGATCCAACGACTTCGGCAGCCGGCTCGCCTCGTTGTACGCCGGGATGATGATGCTCAGAAGGGGTTCGGGTTGATTTGCCTCTGACATGATGATACTCTCAGAACAGAAGTGTAATATTCTCCATTACCACCGCATCAGGTTGAACAGCGCCAGCCCGGCGATCCCTTGCACTGCAAGAGCGCCGCCCCACAACAGGTAGGCGCCTTGCGGCTGAACGCGGCGATAGAGCCAGACGCCGAGCGCGAGGTTCACAGTCCACGTCAGCAGCCCGATGATGGGCAGGGCGAAAAGCCCCGACTTCGGCGCGATGCGGTCGGGAATACCATTTACATCGAAGTGCAGCGGCAGGTCCGCCGACAAGACCGGATAGCGAAAACACAACATACCGAAGATCAGCAGCACGCCCAGCAGCCCCGCGCCAATCAGAAAGAGGGCGCTGCGATCGCGCCACAAGGGCCACGTCCAGAGCGGCGGATAACGCAACTCTGTGCGCCGCGATCGCACCGGACCCAGGGAATGGCGCGCCTGCAGGGCCGCCAAGAACCGATCGGTCTCGGCCGGCGAAAGGCCATAGGCCTCGTCCGCCGTCGCCAGGATCGTCTGCTCTGGCAACGGAAGCGTGGCGTAGGCGTTGATTACGCCGGCCTGCACGCCCCAGCGTCGCCGGCGCTCTGGATAGGGCCAGTGCCAGGGCCGCACCTGCTTCAGGCGCACCGCGGCGTCTCCGCGTTGAACACGCTGAATCTCAGCCATCGGCACGAACTGGCGAGTGAAGCCCCACACCAGCGTCACACCATCACGATCAACCCAATACTCCAGCGTGAACGCACAAAAGGTGCGATAGGCCAGGTAAACCACGACCAGCAGGCTGCCTAGCACCCACAAGGCCAGCAAGAAACTGCCGCCATCCACCGGCCGGCCCATCACCGCCCGCGCTGCCACCCCATCCAGGCCGAGCACGGCCAGGATGACCAGCAATGCAAACCAACGATCAAGACGGGGAACAGGCTTGAAGGTCATGGCGTGAACGGGCAGTCAGCCAAGAAGCAGACACACCAACCCGGCATCCAGCGCCCTGCTTGCTTATGTCTACTCTCTGCTGGTTTCCTTGTCTACTTGCTTCCCGACCTACTGACGATACACCGGCGCACACCAATGCCGATACTTCTCCACGTCGCCGCATACCACGCCGAAGTAAAGATCGCGCACCCGCCGGGTGATCGGGCCGACGCCGCCCCCGCCCAAAGGCAGGTGGTCTATCGAGCCGATGGGCGTGATCTCGACGCCTGTGCCGCAGAAGAACGCTTCGTCGGCCATGTACAGCTCTGTGCGGTCAATCTCGCGTTCGACGGTCTCCAGACCCAGCTCCTCTCTGGCCAGCAGCATGACCGTCTGGCGAGTGATGCCCTCCAGGATATTGGCTGTGACCGGCGGTGTGATCAACTTGCCCCCGCGCACCATGAAGAAATTCTCGGCGCTTCCTTCCGAGACGTGCCCATCGGCGTTGAGGACGATCGCCTCATCGAAGCCGTTGAGTTGCGCATCCGTCTTGATCAGAGCGGAGTTGACGTACGCGCCAGCGACCTTGCCGCGCGGCGGAATAGCGTTGTCATCGTTGCGCCGCCACGAGGAGATGCAGACCTTTGCGCCGTCCTGTTTCTCGATGTACTTGCCGAAGGGCACACACCAGACGCAGAACTCATCGCGCAGGTTGTGCAGGCGCACGCCGATGATCTCGTTGGCCTTGTAGGCCAGCGGCCGAATGTAGACATCGGTGCGAAAACCCTCGCGGCGGAGCAGTTCCAGGGTCAGATCGCTCATCTGAGCGGCATCCAGGCTCAACTGCATGCGCAACACGCGCGCGCCCTGCACCAGGCGCTGGTAGTGCTCTTGCAGGCGAAAGACGTAGAGCTGCTCGTGATCGGCATTCCAGTATGCCCGGATGCCCTCGAAGACGCCGGTGCCGTAGTTGACGACGTGCGCTCGGATGCTGAGCTTCGCCTGGTCTATCGGCACGATCTTGCCCTCAAAGTACGCCAGTGTGGTCATGAAGTCCTCCTGTTTCGATTAAGACTGTTCAGAAAATGCCCGCCAAGTGCCAGGCACTTCAGAAGTGCCTGGCACTTGGCGGGTTTCAAGGATTTGCAGGTCAAGCGACCATCGGCTCATCATCGCCAACTGCGCCTGGTCGGTCATGTCCAGATTCAGCGGCGTCACCGAGATATACCCGTGCGCGAGCGCGCCGATGTCTGTGCCCTGCTCCGGCTCGCCGGCCGGCGGATCGCCGCCGATCCAGTAATACGGCCGGCCTTTGGGGTCCAGCCGCTTGATCAACACATCGCGATAGACGCGCTGGCCCAACCGTGTCACCTGGATGCCGCGCACCTGGTCTGCCGGGAGCGCGGGGAAATTGACGTTCAAGAAGCAGTTGTGCGGCAAGCCATGGGCCAGCGTCTGGCGGGCCAGCGTCGCGATCACGCCCGCTGCGAAACTCCAATCCCCCGACCACCCGTCGCCCAGCTCTTGCGAGGCGGCAATGGCCGGAATGCCATATACCGTGGCTTCCATCGCCGCGGCCAATGTGCCCGAATAGGTCACATCGTGCCCCATGTTGGAACCCTGGTTGATGCCAGACACTACCAGGTCGGGCCGCTCCGGCACGATCCCCAGCAGCGCCAACCCCACGCAATCAGACGGCGTGCCAGTGGTGACAAGAAGCGGCGCGCCGTCGAGGGGCGGCCCCTGGCTGATGCGCAGCGGCTTGTGCATCGTTTTGGTGTGCCCCGCGGCAGACCAGTTATGGTCGGGCGCAAAGACGGTGACAGACCCCAATTCGCGCAACGCGCGGGCCAGGGCGCTCAGCGCAGGAGCCTCGAATCCATCATCGTTGGTGATCAAGATGTGCGGCATGGCGGTTGGGAGATGGTAGGTTGGTGGATTGGTAGATTGGTGTAACGCCGAGACGCTGCTTCGCTGCACTCGCGATGACGCCACTAGAGCACCGGTCAAGTAATCCGTCACGGGCGACCGAGGTCGCTGCCACCTCTGCAAAGTCGCCCTGCGGCGACTGGATTCAGCCGACGAAGATCGGCTTTGCGCTGGTTGCAGCGGTTTCTAACCGCCCGATAGCGCACGACGGCCGCGACCGGTCGGCTGCGGCCGGTGGGTGATCTCCTGGCCGCGGCGCCAGCGCGACTGCCGTGATCTCCGGCCACAGCACGCCCGTCTTCGGCTTCTCTTTGTCCTTCGGCTTGTGGCCCACCAGAATGCGCACCGGCTCGCTCTCAGCCCAGTTGCCGGCGCGATCGAAAGCGCGCACATAGATCGTGTGAGTCTCGGTCAGCACGCCCGCATCGAGAATGGCGCCGGGAGCCACATCGCTGAGCAAGATCTGCCGCTGAGCCTTAGTCCCATCGGGCTTGACGTATTCCTCGATCTTCACCTCGCGCACGGTCACGATCTTCTGCACGATCGCGCCATCCGGCAGGGTGATCGCGCGCGTCTCGGTGATAGTGGGCCCTGCAAAAACCGGCATCACATCCGACATCGTGATGGTCCACCGGATGCTGTAGGGCGCCACCGTGCTCTCGCCGAGCTTGTTGCCATCGAAGTAGAACTCAACGCGATCCATCTCCCAGGTATCCTGGGCATCGGCGGTGATGCTGACCAGTTCGTCGTCCTCCATGATGTAGCGGCGATCGGGATCTGGGTGCACGATGCGCACCTTGGGCGGGGTGTTGTCCACCACCACGCGGATTTCGTTGGTCTGCACGCCGCCATTGTGCTGCATGACGACCAGGCGCAGCGTGTATAGCCCCTCGAAACCGGTCGTATCCCAGGTTTCCAGTTGGCCATTGGTGACCTGGTGGCCGTGCTCAGACCCGATGGGGATCCACTGATCCGGCTTAGCCTCGGATGCGATCTCGACTTTGTAGGTGCGAAAGTCATGGCCGCGCGCATTGCCGCTGATCGCGACCTTGCCCTTGAGCCGCGCGCCGATCAGTGGGCTGCCGATGGCCACATCGCCAACCACCTCGGCCGCGCCGCATGGGCCGTCAATCTCGGTCGGCGGTTGCGGGATGCCGTTCGCGCGCACGTAGTCGGCTGCCGAGGGCGGATAGACCTGGTAGATCCGCCTTTCCACCAAGTCGGGCGGCGTGCAGGCCGATGCACGCTTGTCATTGGCCTTGTTCACCTCGACAGCCTGGTAGAAGGTGTCCTTTTGCTTGGGCGCCTTGCCCGCCAGGAACAGGTCGGTGGTGGTCTGCTTGCACTCGGGCGTGGGCAACAGACCCGACGGCACACATACTTGCACGCGCTCGAGACCTGGTGGCTGCTCCCACTTGAGCACCGGCGCGCCCTCCATCCCCTGCTTCAGGACCGCGTTGAAGATCGGCGCGGCCGTCAGCGAGCCATCCGAATACTTCATCGGCTTGTTGTCACTGTTGCCGGTCCAGACGCCCACGACCAATTGGGGCGTGAAGCCCAATGCCCAACCGTCCACGAAACGATCGGTCGTCCCGGTCTTCGCGGCCACGGGCCGGTCAGGCAGGATCAGATATTGGGCCGCGGCGCCGAACGCTCCCAGCCGCGAGTTATGGTCGGTCATCACGTCAATCAGCATGTAGTTCAGCGCCGGCTCCACAACCCGTTCGGTGGTGGGCCGCGTATACTGATTCAGGACGCGACCGTCTTTGTCTTGCACCTGCAAGATGAAGACCGGATCGAGCTTGCGATAGCCCGGACGCTGCCGCGCCGTTGACGTCGGCTGGCCGGCCATCACGCCGCCGTTGGCGAAAACGCCGAAGGCATAGGTGTGATCGAGCAGCGCCACCTCGCCGCCGCCCAAGGTCAGGCTGAGGCCGTAGGTGTTCAGCTCCCGGTTGAGGCTGTTCACACCCAGCCGGCGCGCGGTCTTGATGACGTTGGCGATGCCCACCTGATCCATCAACCAGACCGCCGGGATGTTGAGCGAGCGTTGCAGCGCCCAGCGCGCCATCTGCGGTCCGCGATACATGCGGCTGTAGTTCTCCGGCACATAGGGCGGATTGCCGGGGTCGGGAAAGACCGTCCGCACATCCATGATCATGGTCGAAGGCGAAAAGCGTCCGGTCTCGAAGGCGGTCAGGTACGTGTAGGGCTTGAAGGACGAGCCAGGCTGTCGAGATGCCAACGCGACGTTCACCTGGCCATCGATGCTCTTGTCGAAGTAGTCCAGGCTGCCGACCATCACCAGCACCTCGCCGGTATTGGGACGGATGGCGACCACCGAGGCGTTCGTAACCTCGTGGTCGAACTCATGACCCTGGCTGATGAGCGGGATCGGCAGGAAGTTCTCCAGGCCGGGCTGGCACGGCTTGGGCGGCCGTTGCTGCAGCGAGGCGATATGGCTGCGCGCGGCGCATTCCGCGTGACGCTGCAAGTCCCAATCCAGCGTAGTATAGACCCGCAGACCATGCTCCCAGATGAAGTAAGGGTTTTCGGGAGTGTTATATTTGTTCTGCAACTGCTGCAGGACATAGAGGGCGAAATGCGGCGCGTCGGCCGGCACCTCGAAGCGTTCATCGGCTCTCTCGCGCACGTATTGCCACAGCGAGCCCGGCAGCTTCTTGGCCGCATCCGCCTCGCTCTGCGCCAGCAAATCCGCCTTGACCATCGCATTGAGCGCCCGCGCGGTGGCCGGCTTATCGCCGATGGCCACCAGGGGCAGGTCGCTCTGGCTGAGCGATCCGCGTTCCACCAGGCTATTGAGCAGCCGCGTGTTGAAGTAGCGTTTCGCCCCATCCACCTGTGCCTGCGTCAGATAGCCGGCCTCCTGCATGGCGGTCAGCACCTTGCGCTGCCGGCGATACGCGTCGGCCGGAGACTGGATCGGATTCAGGCCCGGATACTGCGGCACGGCCGACAACACGGCCACCTCGTCCAATGTCAGATCGGCCACTGGCTTGTCGTAGTAAACGCGCGCCGCGGCCTCGACGCCATAGGCTGCATTGCCATAGAAGTTATAGTTCAGATACCACTCCAGGATTTGATCCTTGCCTTCTCGTCCCGGGTACTTGCGGGTGATCTCGATGGCCATGATGGCCTCTTTGATCTTGCGGGCATAGGAGATCTGGTAGCGTTCCTGGGGGGCAATCAGGATGTTCTTGACCAACTGCTGAGTGATCGAGCTGCCGCCCTGCACATCCTGGCCACGCAGGTTGGAGACGAGCGCGCGGGCCAGACCTTCGGGATTCACGCCGATGTTGGTGTAGAAGGTACGATCCTCCAGCGCGACCGTCGCGTTGCGCAACTGTTCGGAAATCTGGTTGATCGGCAGATAGGTGCGGTCGCCGCGAAACGGCCGCGGGTCAATGGACTCGTACAGCAGGTGTTGGCCCGTGCGATCGTAGATCTTGACCGTTTCGTAGATCGCCTGTTCGGTTTGGATGGCGCTAGGGTCGGGCAGGCCCTGGGCGAAGTACGCGTAGACGCTGCCCGCGGCGGCCGCCGCCCCGAACACGACGCTGAGGACGATTGCCAGGTTGACCAGAAGAAAACCGACGCCCAGGCGCACGATCCAGCGGCCGATGTGCGGGCCGCCGGTCGCGCGGCGATAGCGCCGCCAGCGTTGGATTTGTTGAGAACGGGTCATGCCCGATCGTCTATCTGTAGAAAAACTCGATGTACTCGTCATCCGTCAGACCAGCTTTCGCAACGAGCTTGTGTAACAGCCCGACACCCAGATCACGCCCCTTGTGCACCCGAATCGAGAGGTGCATATCACTGCCTTGCTTCACGAGGATATGGTGGCTGCCCTCAATATGATTCAGACGCCAGCCGGCTCTTTGGAAAGCCCGCACATGTTTATCTCCCCGCGCTCGGGGCAGTCTAGAACGTCGGTCAAGGAATGCCAAGCCCGCCGGTCGGGCGGTTGAAAACCGCTGCCACCACTGCACAGCCGATCCTTCGGCAAGCTCAGGACAGGCTCGGCGTCGGCTGGCTCTCGTCACCGCAGGGCGCCTTCGCCAGCGTTGCAGCGACCGTTCGGCTGAGCTCACGACGAAGCCTCGGTCGCCCGTGGCGGATGACTTGACCGGTGTTCTAGGCATAACGGAGCGCCCCACCCATATCCATCTGCACGGCTACTTTGCCCCCGTGGGCGCCCCGAGCCAGAGCCGTTGTTCTTGCAACAGCGATTCGAGGCGCGACTTCAGACAGCCGACGATCGCCTCACTGATGTTCTCCAACGCCCCTTTCATGGTTTCACCTTCCGAAAGACAACCAGGAAGGTCCAAACACTCGGCGACATAGCGGCCGTCTTCATCTTGCTCGATCACGACATTGAATTGCATCTTGTCCTCCTGTAGAGCCTCTTGTACGAACAGACTCTCGGACTCTACCATTGGTTCCCAAGCAAGACGACGGGGGGTGAGTTCACCCCCCGAATCCAAAGGCTATCTTAGCAGAAAGAAGGATGATTGGCAAATGAGGGAGGGTTTTGGGGCGGACCCGGTTTGGGAAAAGTGTGGTACAATGTACAGCGAGTGGGCATAGAGCCCAGAATCAGATGCCGGAGTCAGCGCATGAACACTCGCATCCGTCTCGCTTTCTCTCTCGCCGTTATCGTTCTGACGGCGGCCGTGCTGGTTGTCGCCGCATCGTGGCGGGCCAGCGAACCGGGGGCGCGGCTGGCCGGCGCACGCGCGGCCCCCGCAGCCACGGCCAGCGTGAGCCTGGTCCCCGCGTCCGCGACCGCGGTCGCGGGCGAGGCGCTCACCTTGACGATCCAGGCGGCGGCCGCGGAAAGCCTGGGAGGCTGGGAATTGCTCCTCCGCTTCGACCCTGCTGCGATCGAGCTTGAAGCCGTGACCGCTGGGGAGTTCCTCGGCTCGACCGGCCGCACGCCGGGCAGCCTGGGGCCGCTCGGCGCTGGCGGAGAGTGGATGGTCGGCGGCTATTCCCACGGGAGCGACGTGGGCGTGACGGGGAGCGGCGTGTTGGCCTACGTCCGGCTGCTGCCGCTGAGCGAGGGATCGGCCACGGTGGCGGTAAGCCAGACGCTGCTGGCGACCGTCACGGGCACGGTGGTGACCGAGCAGCCGTCCGTGGGCCAGGGCGCCCAGCTCACCATCGCCGCCCCGCGCCTGGTCTCCGCCGGCCGGCAGGCCGGCGATGTGATCCTCTCGTGGCAACATCAGGACCGCTACACCGGCTACGAAGTATGGCGACACACCGCGCCCTATTTCGCGGCCGGCGGCCCGCCCGCGACGCTGATCGCCAGCGGCCTGCCGCCGGCGCCGGGCTGCACGCAAAACGGCGACACGATCACCTGCACCGATGCGGGCGCCATCGGCGGTGGGGAGGCGAGCTACTACTACGTCGTCAGGGGTCTCCGGCCGAGCGGCGGCCGCGTGAGCTTCAACCGCACCGGGAAGTTCGATGTCGCGCTGCAGCCTGGGGAGTGATCATCTCGAGCAGCGAACACGATTTCATCACTTCAGGATGAGCGGCGCATAGATCCGGTCGGCGCACAAGAAGAGCGGACCGGGACGATTGGCGGGGTCCACAGGCACGGGCGTCGGGCCTGCTGGTGGTTTGAGTATGTCCACCAGACTCCGAACCAGGTCATCCCAGCCCGTATCAGTCACAAATGACAGCTCCTGCTTGTCGTAGAAGTCGAGCAGCCAGTCCCTTTCCCCCAAAGGCATGTAGATGGAGATGCCGTGGGCATTCTCCAGGTTCCAGTATGCCCCGTTTTGCCAGTAGATGTCGCTCAGGTGTTGCTCTGCCAGAATCGCCTGGCTGCCGGGGTCATCGCCGATCGCTTCCATCACGGCCTGGGCTGCTGAACTCACGACCGGAGCAGGGATTCTCTGCGCGACCCATCGGGCGAAATCATACAGGTCTATGAACGAGTCGCTGTTGGTCAAGCGCAGATCGAGGTTCGAGTCGAACTTCTGGGCAGAGTCATAGCTCGCCTTAATCTGGTCTCGATACGTATACCTCACGCTCTGTAGTGCGGATTTCAGATTGCGCACGGCCTGACCGATTGCCTCCATTTCGGCGAGATCAATGGCTGCCATCTGCCGCGGGTATCTGCACGTCCCCGACAGCGAATCATGATACTGCTGAACCACCGCCCTCGCCAGGTCGGCCGGTTGGGTATCGGCTGTGATGCTGTACATAAACTTGTCGTAGGGATAGCTCGCGAAAACCTCGCTCTCCGACGCGACGACATAGCGAACGGAGTTGCGCAGCGGATACAGGTTCTCGATCATTGCGACCAGGCAGGCATCGAAGTATAGGACATCCACCGGATTCTCGCTCTGATTCGTCATTTCGCGAAACGCGCGCTCCAGATCGGCGGTAGTGAGATAAGCCCCACTGACATGGTCGTCGAAGGCAAAGGCCCCATGAGGATACGTCCTCAAGCTCGGGCTGTATACTCTTTCAGTGGGCGACACGTCCATGCCGCTTGTTGACCATCCATTGCCGTGATCCACCACGGCCAGAAATGTATACGGGCTGCGCATCATCCAGCAGGATGACTCCAGCCCGCATGTGCAATTCGGCCCTGTCCATCTTGGCTTCCCGATCACGCGCTCCTTCGCTGGCTTGCAGCCCGCGCCGGCACCGTTCCAACGCTTCGCTTCGCCGTCCCAACCGTCGAAGGACAAAGGCCGATTCATGGTCGAGACGAACCACTTCTCGGTTGTCTCGCTTCTGTTTGAGCAAGGCAATTCCTTGCTCATAGCACTCCAGCGCGCGTTCATAATCGTCCAGGAAACGTGCGCACTTGCCCAGTTGGCGATGCAGTCGTGCGCGTTCCGCGGTGTCCACCTCCCGGTTCTGCAACCTGTCATAACCCGCGCCGCGCAGGTAGTCCGCATAGGACGCTCCTTTGGGCACGGCGCCGAAAGTCTGGCGACACAGCTTGATCAGCCGATCCTGCGCGCCCCACTGCTCCAGATAGTCTGGCAGGGCGTACTCCAATAGAATCGCCGCCGCCCGGTCGAGCGCGCCGGCCTGAACGGCATGATAATGCGCTTCGAGCAACGGACTGATGGCGTCGAGATCACGCCATTCAGAAGCAGAGGACAAAGGGAGGGACCGATAGGTTTCGTAGGCCAATAGATGCGCCTGGCTGCGCTGCGCCGGCTCTAGCTCGGACTCAGCATATTCACGCACCAGGGGGTGTAAACCATAGAGGGGGGGATCGCCGCTGCGAGACACGCTTAGCAGAGACTTTCGGTTCAGAAGCCGGAACGCCTGCTGGCCCGCAGCGCCGCCCCCGGCCAGCATCACGAGCAACGCCGGCGGCTGAGGCTGGCGAAAGACGGAGAAGAACGTGAGCAGGCGCTGCTCCGCCGGTTGCAGCCGTGCAAACAACTGGTGGGCGAACTTCCCCATGTCGCTCGTCTGCCACACCGCGCTTTCCACCAGCAGCTTCGCCACGCCCCACATCTGCGCTTCGGCCGACACCAGCCACAGCATCAACGGGTGCCCGTCCACGCGCCGCACCAGCTCTGCCAACTGGGCGCCAGCCCCTTCCGCCAGGCCCGCGCTGAGCAACAAAGCAATCCCGTCCGCCTGCGACAACCCCTTCAGCGCCAGAGTGCTCTTGCCGAGGCCGGTCGCGGCGACGCCTGGATTGCAGAACACCGGCAACATGCGGCTGGTCATGATGACATGAGCCTGATGCCGGCGCGCCAACAGCATCTCGAAAAGAGACTCCACCCCGGCATCACGAAAGCCGCCTTCGGCGTGCAGAACGCTCTCCAGGTTATCAAAGACGAGCCACAGAAGCGCGGATTCGAGCAGCCGGTCGGTCAGGCGCGCGATGTCGCCACGGCCGGGCGGCCGGCGCTCCTGTCTATAGGCCAGCAGATCGGGCCAGGCCAGATAGCCGGCGAACTTGCACAACAAGCTGTCCAGGTCCGCGGCCGGCTCATCGGCGCAGTTGACCCACATCGGAGGAGGCGCGTCGGCCGGCCGCAGGTCAACCAGTGTGCGGACCAGCGTCGTCTTGCCGATCCCACCCATGCCGGTGATCGTCGTCAGCCGATGAGTGGTGATATGATCCATCAGGAGCGTGAGCTCTTGAGCGCGATTACGCAGCACCAGGCTGCGCAACTCATCTGGCAGTTCTGGCAACACCGAAGGGTGATAGGCAGAGGAAGCTTGAGACTGCGATTCGAGAGGGACAGCGTGCTTTGCGTACTGCTGGGGATTTCGCTCTTGCACGCAAGCGAGCAGCGTCTCTAACTGATCATGGCGGACACAGTGGTCGAGGAGCCGCTGAACCATCTGCCCCTTGCTCATGCCAGCCGCAAAGTCC
This sequence comes from Chloroflexota bacterium, assembly GCA_016876015.1. Classification (GTDB taxonomy): domain Bacteria; phylum Chloroflexota; class Anaerolineae; order CG2-30-64-16; family CG2-30-64-16; genus VGOD01. The sequence continues at coordinate 33,574 of VGOD01000005.1, read as the reverse complement.
TCGTAGACGAGAGGAAAGTGGTCGAAGCAGAGCGCGGTCAATTCCTCGGCGCTGAACGCCGCCATCAGCAGATCGCGAATCGCCTCTCTGTCCCAATGAGAATTGGCCGGGACCAACATCGTCCACCTCCGCGGTCCGGGACCATACCGACTGCAGGCGTCTCTGGCTTCTGATCAAGTAAGCCTATCAGACCGCCACAAGCGCCCACGGGCCATGAGGAGTCTGCGTGCGCATCAAAGAGGAAACGTTGAAGAGACCGGCGAGCGACGCGGCCTCACAATTACCGATACCAGGGACAACGATAAGAGTATTCCAGAAGTGAATGTGCGAGTCAAATCGCGCCTGGAATGCCGCAATCATTCGACCGGCGGATGCCATCCGGTGGCCACCCACAACCGGCGCGCCCGCACGATGCGCGGATTGTTCATGCTCAACGCTTCAACAGTAGCCCGACCACAAGCCGTCAGTCCCATAATCTGCGCCCCATCCGCGCTCCACGCAAAATGGTCGGCCCATTGCTGCTGACGCGGATCGAACAAGGGTGTCCGCTGACCAGTCGCCGGATCAACCGCCCAGGTCTGATCACCTTTGTTGGTGTTGCACGTTGAGCAAGCACGGCACAGATTCGACTCGCTAATCTCGCCACCCTGGGAGCTCGGCAGGATGTGATCTACTTCCAATAGAATGCCCGTGACCCATTCCGATGTGTGGCAATACTCACACCGCTCGCCAAGCGTCGCGAGCCACTGGCGCAGTCCTCTGGGAGTCGTAGCAGGACTCATCGCACTGGTGCCAATTCCACGTACTTGGGCGTCCGATGCCCACGTTGAGTCAAGACCGCAAACGCCTGCGCCCGCCGCAAGACCGAACGTTCGTATTCGGCCAGCAATCGGGCGCGTTCAGACTGCTCGCTTTCAGTCAATGGCCGTTCATCCGCTGCGTCGTTCAACTCGCTGAGCCGCTTCTGTTGTTGCGGTGCGAACGTCGGCCGCGTCGCCGCACGCAGTTTGGCATCGCTTAGCCACGTCATACCCGCCAACTCGTTTGCCAGGGGTTCGGGTAGATCAGATGCGGAAGGCAACACGACCGTGATCGCCGATGCCAACGTGTCGGCAATCGAGCGGCGCGTTAGAGTCGCTACGCGTTCGAGCCGGCGATAGAGTGGCTCGGGTACCGGAACTGAGATTGTTGATAATGTCATAGGCCTTTCCTCTCGTCATCCTCGGCAAAGATCCGCTCCCACAGCGCATCTTGACTGGCTTCCTGCAGCGCAAAATAGACTTGGTACGTTAGCCCCTCGAAGATATGATCCTGAATCTCATATAACTCATTCGCCTGGAACGGCATCGCGCCGCCTCCTACCATTCTAACGCCATCAGTGTAGCACAGCGGCGATGAATCGGCAAGCCCGTTGTCGAATATGGCACAGCGTGGCGCGCGCACTGTCACCCACACCGCGAGTTCACGCGTTCCCGGCTAGGGCCACACGCGACGATACCACGGCACGGTCCCCAGTCGCAAGACGCGGCCCTGAGCCAACAGCAGCGGTGGGCCGGATTCGAAATCGGATGCCAGGTCGGTGACGCAGGACAGCACGCATTGCGGGATACTCGGCAACGCCTCGCCGCCAGCCTGCGTCAGGCCGCCGCGAAAGATCTCGCCCAGGTCGGTCACGACGTACCAGGTGGGAGCTGGCGCGGCGACCACATCCAGGGCCACGGCCGTGTGCCGCGACTCCCACAGGATGCGCTGCTGTCCGGGGGTCGCGTGAAGCAGCCAGAGGTGGACGCTTGCCGCGCAAGACGCCGCGTGCGCGTCGAACGTCAGGGCCACCAGCCCGTCGGAGGGGTTTGGCGCAGCCGCCAGGGCACGGTAGCGATAGCGGCCTTCGGCATCGTGGATCCTCTGCCAGCAGTCGCCGCCGTCGTGGCTGACGTAGAGGCCCGCGTCCGGCCGCGGGTCGCGTTCGTGAACGTCCGGGCTGCCGATGTATACCCTGTCGGCCGCGGTCAGGATGGCGCCGACCCTGAGGGACGCGGACAGACTCCGCGCACCGCACGTCGCGGCCCCATCGAGCCTGCGCCAGGTGCGACCGGCGTCGGTCGAACGGTAGAGGCCGCCTTCCCTCGCCGAGACAAAAACCCGGTCGGGATCTTCCGGCGCGACAGCCACACCCGTCAGACGCTGCGGCAGGGCGTCTATCTCGAACCGGCGCCAACTCTGGCCAGAGTCATCGCTGGCCAGCAGCCCGACATCCGAAGTGGCGCCATAGATGCGCGACGGCGCGGCATCCGTGGACGCGAAGTCCACGATGCTCGCCAGCACACACCCTTGACCGGGCCGCTCGAACTCTAGCGGCGCGGGGATCGCGGCCCAGCTCCTGGCCCCGTCCGTGCTGCGCCAGAGCCCGGTGTCGAGCGCCTTGCAGCCGAGGAAATCGGTATCGGTGCCGATGAGGAGGGTCGGTCCGCTGTGCGCCAGTCGCCACGCGCCCCGCACGGGCAGACCGCCGAGCGCCTGCCAGCCGGTGCGCGGTTGGAAGGGCGGCCATTGGAGCAGCGCAAAGAGCAGACACCAGGCGATGAGAACCAGCGCCAGCCCGCGACGCAGCGGACGCCGGTAGCGTTGCGCCCATTGCGCCCACGCAGTCGCATCCCCAGCCCGGCGCGCGGTCACGGGAAACCGCACGGGCACAGAATCCTGGATGGCGCGGACCAGCCGCGGAAATTGCTGCTCCCAATGCCGTTCGGCAGTCAGGTCGAGCTTCTCCAAGGCCGAAAGGGAGGGGGGCAGATCTGCGGGGCGCAACACGATGGGCAACAGCTTGCGTCGTCGCGCGGCAGGGTCCTGCGTCTGCACCAGCAGAGCTTCGAACACGTTCCATTCGCTCTGCACCCATTCGGGCGACAACACCACGATGGTGCGGGCGCTGCCGTCCACGGCCTGCTCGATGTTTTGCAGCCGCGGTGCGCCGATAGGGAAATCGCGGTAATCCACCAGCGCGGCGATGCCGTGGCGTTCCAGCCGCGGCAGCAGCCAACGATCCACCCACGCCCGGTCAGCCTCGTGGTAGCTGATGAAGACCTGGCAACGAGTATCGGCTGGTTCGGACATCGCCGCTCCTCATCGCGTACAAGCGATGGATGATCAGGTCACAAGGCCGTCAAGTAACGATCGGCCTTCTTCAGCCATTCGACAATTGCGATCCCTTGCGGGCGCTTCGGCTCGCACTCGCCGCACTCCAGACAGCAGTCGGCGCGCTCATCTGCCGGGACCCACATCTGATACGCACGCCGCGACCGCGCTAGAACACCGGTCAAGTCATCCGGGCTCTTTGGGATTTTGCGGGATAGGGCCACATATAGGGGGTGCTCCGCTTAGGCAAAGCGGCGGTAACCTTCCAGATCCAGGTATAGCCGCTGGAAGAGCGGGGTCACGCGCGTGATCCCATAGCAACGCCGCTTCAGGGTCTTGATCTTGTTGTTGAGGCCCTCCACGAAACCGCTGCTGCGCCGCGCGGCGAAATAGTTGACAATCTCATCCAGCCAGTTGGTCAGTGTTTTGAGGAAGGCGTCGAAACAGGTTAGGGCGCTGCGGCGGACTTTGGCGCCCCACTTGAGCAGACGGTGGCGGGCCTGCGCCGGAGTCAAGGGCAACTCGAAGATGGCCGTGAGTTCCTCGCGCAGCGTATAGGCCACCTTCAGGGCGGGGGCATAGCCAAATAGCCGGCGCAGGCGCTGGCGTTCCTCCGGCGTTAAGTCCGCATGGTTTTTGCGCAGCGGCCACATCACGTCCTCGATCTCGGCGTACTCGGCGGCAGGCAATTCCGCCTTGAGGCGCCGGCAGTCCCGTTGGCGGAGCTGATCGACGCCGTCGCGGTAGGGCTTGGCGACGTGGAACCGATCAATGACCACCACCAGCGTCACGTCTTCATGCGCGGCGGCGAATTCTTTGACGGCGTTGCCAGAGCCGTCCCACATATCGGTGCAGACGGTGTGCAGGGTCGGTCGCAAGCGTGCGGGGATGGTTGCCAGAAATTGGCGCACGGTTTCCTTTTGGCGATCGGACAAGACCGCCAAGAGGGCCACGTGCCCGTCGGCTTGCTGGCTGGTGATGATGGCGACGAAGTTGGCCCGCCCCTTGCGGAGGACCGTGACGTCAGGAATATCCAACGGCACGGAGATCAAACTGCGCGATTTGAGACCCCAAATGCTCGTTATGGTTAGTCCTCCAGGTTTTTGCTGAGTATACCATACCTCCTACCGATTATGCTAAGTAGGCGAACAGCGACTTGACGGCCAGAAGCTCGCGTTCCAGCAGGAAGTTCAGATAGATGCCGAGCGTGAAGGCAGTCATAGCACCAATGACGCGCTTGGCGAGGCCGCGGTCGGTCTTGGCGCCCAGGTCTTCGATATACAGCAGGTCGACCAGTTGTGAGCCGGTGGTTTCGATGCGCTGTCGATACTGCTCCAGCAGCCATTGTTCCAAGGGCGTAGCTGCTCCAGTTTGGGGGCCAACTGGTCGAGACGCCGCCACAGCCAGGACTGACTGGGCAAGTGCGGCAACAGCCAGCCATAGAAGCGGGTCCAGTGGCGCCACAGTTCCGTCTCGCCACGGATACCGCTGAGGCGTCCCAACAGGTCCATCTTCATGACCAGGCTGTCGTTGAAGACGGTGGGACGCCCAGGTCCGTGACGCACAGCCGGTGGCGGACAAAACTCATCCACCAAGTCGCACAAGAGGCGACAGCGTAACCGATGCGCATTCTCGTTGCTGCGAGCGATCTGTTCTTGCAGAACTCGGGGGTGTAGCATGGAAAGGGGCTCCTTGAGTCACTGTGATCCTGTAGCAACCCCAGGATATCTCAGTAAACGTCATTTGTCCAGTGATGCCCGGAAATAAGCATAATCGGTAAGAGATTCTTCTGCGTGTCCATGGAATGAGCCTCCTTGCCTGGGTGTGGGATTCGATTGTCAACGCCCGCGTGAACGGCGCAGGGCGATTGCGCAACAACGACAGTATACCACGTTTTGTGGCCGATGGCGCGATGAATGTGCGCGGAGTTCATTCGCCGCGACCGACGCGGGCCGGCAGATGATGAGTTTGTCATTGACGGCATATCTGACCTGTGCTAGAATCGCTACAGAAAGCGAGATGCTGTATCATGTCTCTCCATGACCTGCTCAATGACATTCGCCGGCTGGAAGCGGCTCTGGGCCGCTTCGAGGTCAAATTCGGCGTGAAATCCCACGATTTTCACGGCGCCATGTTGCGCGGCGATCTGGCTGAGTTCGACGCGCTGGACGAATACCGCATGGAATTCATCGAGTGGCTGGCCCTGTATAAGACCTGGCTGAGCCTGGATGAGAAGTACCAGCAGCTCATCAGCCGGCAGCCGATCGCAATCCAGATCAAGAGCAATCTGGAACTGGCGTATGCCTGACCCGCTTTCATCGCCAGCGGCGTACCAGGCGTTTATCTACTCGTTTCCCGCCCGCCACGCCAGCATCCGCCGCTCTACGCTGGTGTACGTGCCCTCTGGCGCCCTGTTTGGCCGGGTTGAGGGGCTGATCCTGTTCGATCACGCCATCATCCTCTGCGTGCAGGAGTTTCTCAACTTCGAGCTGGGCCTGATCGAAGGCTACGGCTACGAAGTTTCTCGGCCGCACGCCACACCGGATGCGCCCGACTTCCCCCCCGCTGTCCAGTACTGCCCGGCAAGTTACACCCACAAGGACAAACTCTACTGGTACGACTCCTTCCCGCACCCCCATGATCGGACGCTGGCCAGCACCGACCCGCATCACAAGCACATTCCGCCAGATATCAAACACCACCGCATCCCCGCGCCGGAACTGAGCTTCACCCGCCCCAACCTGCCGTTTCTGATCGCTGAGATCGAACGCACCGTGTTGCCTGCATAGCTCTTAAATCACGTTGTACGTACCCGTCAGCGGGTTGCCGTCCGCATCCGCCAGCCGGCCCTGGTAGGCGATGGTGCCGGGGGACGCAGCCGTAGGGGCGACCCCTTGCGGTCGCGCTGCTGGCAGCGCGCCGACGGTCTGCGCGGCAATCAGCAGCGCGATCATCAGCAGGGTAAAGATCACGTGGCCGCGGGAGGGCAGCCAGCCGGCAAGCCGACCGGACGACCGATCATGGGGCGACGCCTGGCGACGAGCTTGCCGCGCTTGCAGCCACTCACCGAACAGAATGAAGAAGTTCTTCTGCGTGTCCATGGAATGAGCCTCCTTGCCTGGGTGTGGGATTCGATTGTCAACGCCCGCATGAACGGCGCAAGGCGATTGCGCAACAACGGCAGTATACCACGTTTTGTGGCCGATCGCGCGATGAATGTAGGACAATTCCCCCTTGACAGAATGCCGATTCCCCTGTAGAGTACAGGCGTAGGGTCGAACCCTTCTGTGGCGACGGGTGCAGGTCTTGCCTGGGCATCGAGCAAAAACCGTGTGCCCATCAACCGAGATTCAGAGTGAAGGGTGCTATGTTGCGTCAAATTGTCACTGCTACCTACCAGGATGGCGTACTGCGACCGGCTCGAGGGCTTGGGTTGCCTGAGCGACAACAGGTGCTGGTCGTCGTCCTGCCGTTGCCGCAGGCTGCGTCCACCGTCGGGCCAGATCTGGAGCGGGTATCTGCCATGCAGGCGCAGGCCCAGCAGTGGTTGCGCCAACAGCCTCCGGACGCGGTTCGGCCGCCGCTGCGTGTGACGCCGGCCCAGGAGCGCGCCCTGGATGAACACTTCGACGCGACCCTGGCCGTGATTCGCAGCCGCGCCGCTCAGTTCAGCCCTGCGGAGATCGTGGCCGATGTCGAGGCTGCCCTGGCCGAAGCATCGTCGTTGTCGGGGGACGAGCGCGCCCGGCTAAGCGACGAGCTCGACGCGCTCTTGGACGAATGGGCTGTAGATGCCGACTGAGGCGACCCTCTTTCGTCTCGTCGTAGACGCCAACGTTGTTGTGCGGGGCGTGCTCTCTTCGACTGGCGCCAGCGCCCTCCTGCTCACTGCGCTTCGCCGCCGACAGTGCGCTCTGATTTCCTCACGCGGCCATCTGGACGAGATTCACCGCGTTTTGAGCCGGCCGCGCTTTGCCCGTCGCTATGGCGTCACCCCCCGTCGGCGGCGGCGACTGCTCGCACGCCTCTACACCCTCAGCGTTTTCGTCCAGCCTGTTGGTCGCCTGACCCTGTGCCGCGATCCTCGAGATAACTATCTGATCGAGTTGGCCCTGTTGGGGCAGGCAACTCACCTGGTCAGCGAAGACAAAGACCTGCACGATGATCCCAACATCGTGGAGTTCCTGCGCCAAAATGGGATCCAACTCGTGCGGGTGGGCGCCTTTGTGCAACTCCTTGTCAATGCCTGAGTGATTGGCACAGAGCGATGGCGCGCTAACGACAGCATACCACACTTTGTGGCTGATCGCGCGACGAATTTGCGCGCATTTCTTTCCTTGCAAATTCCCACTTGGTACCCCTCCGATTTCCTGATAGAGTATCGGCGCAGGTCCGAACCCGTTTTCCGGTTTTGAGTTTCAGCCACAAGCAGCAGGAGCTTCACGATGTCCAAATCGGTTGCTGACGTTCAGATGGTGGTGAGCCGCTTGAGCCTCATGGAGCGCCAACTCCATCAGTTGCGGGATTGGATGTCCACCCAGTTCACGGCGGTGATGCCGTCTGCGCCGGCCGGCCACCCCTATGTCACACACGTGGAAACCATCCTGGGCGGCGAACCGATCATCAAGGGCACACGCACGCCGGTGCGCGCCGTGGTCGAGCACTGGAAGTTCGGCGACGCACCGGAAGAGATCGTCCGCAAGCTGCCCCACCTGCGTCTGGCGCAGATTTTCGATGCGCTCAGCTATTACGACGATCACCGCCCCGAGATCGAGCGTTACATCGCTCTGAACCGAATGCCCGCCGATGGCTGAGCCTGCCGACCAGGAGTTGCTGGCGCTTTGACAAAACGCCGATTCCCGAGTAGAGTAAGAGTAAGGAGCAGCACACCATGCAGCGATTAGCCGATTATCTGCAATATCTCCAGGCCGACGACCTGTTAGCAGCGACCGAAGAGGCCAAGGTGCGAGCGCGCAACCTGCTGGAAGATCAGGGAGTCACGATGCTGGCGCTGATGTTGGCCGACTTCATGGCTGACGCGCTCTGGCAGGGGTTGAGGCCGTCCCGCGAGTTGGTTTCTCCTCTGACGTCGGCGTTAGCGTGAAGGTCTACCTGGATACCACTGCCGTCATCCTCTTCCTCTTCGGCCAACAGCGCCATCCGGATCGCTACGCCGAGATAGCAGCGCTGTTCGATGCCTTGGACGCCGGCCGACTGGAGGCGGTGGTTTCCATCTACGCTCTCCAGGAATTGTGCGCCTTCTGCTATGGCAACTTTCCGGTCGAGCAAGCGCCGCGCGTGACCCGCCTGGCCTTCCATGAGTTGTTGGGACACGAGCTACTTCTGGCGCCTTTGCTGACCCGCATGGAGCGTATCATCTTGAGCCGCCGATTCCCCCTGAAAGGTGCTTCCGATCAGGCGCACGTTGCCACTGCGTATCACAACGGCTGCCAGGCGATCATCACGTATGACCAGTACTATCAGGACATCGCTAACCGCTTTTCATGCTTGACAGCGGGCGAGGCGTTGGCCAGGCTGGCACAAGAATCGCTGCAAAACCCCGACGCCGATCAGACATAGGGATGCCGGGTACGGACCGTTTGGGGCAGCTCCCGCCTCGCGGCGACCATCTTCGCGTCCTTCGTGCTGCGCGATCTTCGTGTTCACTTCGCGGCTTCGTGATCCAGGCCCTCGCGTTCACCGCGCGGCTTCGTGATCCAAACTCTCACTTCAGCCAATTCCCTTTCCCCCACTTCGAGCTACCAGTTTGGCGGTGAAGATGCTGGATTCCCCTGCCCACTGGGGGCATTTACATAGTACACGACTACTTTGCAGTTGGGATATAGTCCGCTCAATTGTCCGATTGTGGGGTTGTAGTTGAAATCGTAGTCAGCATTCCAGTATTGCTCACTTGAGATACACTGCATCCAGAAGTGCGCAGGTTTCAACACGGTCAGGTATGCACCGATGGAAGCTCGTCCATCGCCATCAGTTGTCACTGTGGCATACCGCAGCAAGACATTGGTCGATGAATCTATCTCGCCATGTACGTAGAGATCGCCCGTAGGTACTGATACGCCTCCTCCGTTTTGGATTCGCAATGCCGTCACTTCACCACCTGGATACTCCGGCAGCCGAAAATCCAGCGAGGAGCCACCGTTGTGAACAATGCTGAAGTCGTAGTTCCCTGGATCGGAGAAGAGTATCCGCTTACTTCCTGGAACCAACATTAAGTTTCCACTCACCTCCAAATCGCCGGACATTTCCAGGCCGCTATTCAAGAGGAGTTTCGCCTGTGTCACCGCGCCATCCGCGATCTTCGCGGTCGTGATACTTCCATCCGATACGGTGAGCGCCTGGACCACGAACGGCACACTGCCCAATTGCACGCGCGGGGCCATCTCGTCGTCCGTGCCCACGGTGATGCCGAGGAAGAGGGATTGGTAGTTGGTAAATTGGGAGATTGGGAGCGGGGTCAGGCTGCCCATCATCACGTTGAACAGCCCGTCGCTGACCTTGACGCCGTTCGAGCCGGTCCACTGCTCCTCCCACAACGGTGCTCCGCCGGCCGCGGTGTCGTAGAGCCGGAAGATCATGTTGTAGGTGCCGGTCAGGGGCGCGCCGGCAGCATCGGCCAGGCGACCCTGGTAGGCGATCGTGCCGGTGGACGCGGCGGTCGGCGCGGCAAGTGGTCGCCCCAACGGCAAGGCGCCCGCGGATTGCGCGGCGATCAGTAGCGCGATCATCGCCAAGGTGAAGATCACGTTGCCGCGGGAGGGCAGCCAGCCGGCAAGCCGACCGGACGACCGCTCTCTGGGTGCGGTCTGGCGGCGATGAGCCTGCTGTCATCCCACCATTCTCCGAAGCGGGTGATGAAACCTTTCTGCGTGTCCATGAGCTTGTTCTCCTTTGTGTTGGATGGATGGCTATTCGTTGAGCGAATTGGCTCGATTTCGCCCATTTTGCTCTTGACAGACCGCCAGTTTCCTGATACAGTATGTCTGAAGGTTAGAACCTTCCGATCCGGTAAAAAGCCGCAAGGCTTTCTCCCGCCCCGCGAAAAGTCGCCGAGTGTGGCGGCCTGCCCCCTTCTCTTGCGAAGGATCGGGCTAGCGGGGCGGGTTACTTTTGTATCACCCGCAAAACTCCAGCACCTGGCGCAGTTTCTTCTCCACATAGTCGTAGGCGTCAGCCTCGCCTTTCGCGTCGCGGCGCAGAATCGCTCCGGCCACCAGGTCCGCGACCTGAATCAAAGGCTCGCTCCTCGAGCGCCTGACAACGATACGCTTGAAATGGCGTGGGATGTTCCGCGCAGCCATGAAGCGACGGAGTTCCGTCCGCTGGGTCGTAGCTGAGCCGAACTCGTCCAGGATCAACGTTGCACCCTCGCGCTTGTCTGCTGGAATCAGCCGGATAAGCTCGGTCACGAAGTACAGGTAGAAGTCCAGCCGGCGCATGACCTTGAAAGGGTCAGGCAAGGCGGTCTTGTCAACGACCACCGCCCAGACTTCGAAATCCGCGCCGGCCAAAGCCGTAAACACACGCTCCCGCAGCGGCGCCGACGACAATGCGTTGAAGCTGAACTCATACTCGGCCGGTAGGCCCGATGCCTGGCGCACGTCTGCGAGAAGCTGGCGCAGCGCGTCTGGTTCGGCCGTTGCGATGGCCGCCACGACGAAGTAGCGAGAAGCGCCTTTGCCGAAGGCAAAGCTCACGTCGCCCGACTCGTCACCGGCAAAGGTCAATGTGAGCATAGGGAGTTCCTCACTCCTTGAAATGACCGAATGGCTGATTGGGAAGGCGTTTGGATCACGGAGGCGCGAAGGCTCACGAAGACACGAAGCGCGAAGAGCACGAAGATCGCATCCGCGGCGACCATCCTTGCGTCCTTCGTGATCCAAACACCCTCCCGTCCAATCTATTGCTCGCCAAGTACGTACGCAGACCATCCCAGTCAACACTGAGACTATTATCGGCGATCCAGTTGATCGGGCCATCAGGCCAGCCAAGATAGGATGTGCAATCGCTGCCGCGCGTCAGAATTATCAGGCGAAAAGCTCCGGACGGAATCGCTATCGAAGCCATAGGGTGAGCGCATGGACAACCCAATCCGCCATCGCTGTTACCGGGGGTACGATGATACTGCTTGGCGCCTGCTGTTCCCAGACTCCTGCCGTTCACTGCTCCGGTCAGCACATAGATCCCCACGTCGTTGCAAGTACCGAAACTCACGTTGATAGTACGCGCTGCACCTGAGTTGGTCAGGAAGTAGGCGTATGTGTAGCCGTAGGCAAATCGGCCAGGCATGTTGTTGGCCGCATCTATGTGACCGTCGGCGTTGTGAGCCAACATGTTCAGATTGAAGTGGTAGTTGAGATCGGTCACCGGGCACTTGTCCGGATCGGGATGTTCTGTGGGCATGTACCCCCACAATAATGGCTGGCGGTAAGCAAGAACTGCGACATCCCCACGACATAGGGGTAGCTGCCAGGTCGGCCTTCAAAGGGTACAGTAAGTTGGGAACTCAGTTTGGCCTGTGTCACCGCGCCATCCGCGATCTTCGCCGTCGTCACACTCCCATCCGGCACCGTAAGCGCCTGCACCGCGAACGGCACGCTGCCCAACTGCACGCGCGGGGCCATCTCGTCGTCCGTGCCCACGGTGATGCCCAGGAACAAGGACGGGGAATTGGTAAATTGGGAGATTGGGAGTTGGGCGAGACTGCCCAGCATCACGTTGAACAGGCCGTCGCTCACTTTCACCCCGTTCGAGCCGGTCCACTGCTCCTCCCAGAGGGGCACGCCGCCCGTCGCGGCGTCGTACAGGCGGAAGATCATGTTGTACGTGCCCGTGAGGGGATTGCCATCGGCGTCGGCCAGGCGGCCCTGGTAGGCGATCGTGCCGGTAGACGTGGCCGTAGGGGCGATCCCTTTGTGGTCGCCCCCTTGCGGACGCCCCGCTGGCAGCGCGCCGACGGTCTGCGCGGCAATCAGCAGCGCGATCATCAGCAGGGTAAAGATCACGTTGCCGCGGGAGGGCAGCCAGCCGGACAGCCGATGGGGTGAGCGAGGCTGGGCGGCGGCCTCGCGACGGCGGGTCTGCCGCGTTGCCAGCCAATCGCCCAACAGTTGGAAGAAGTTCTTTTGCGAATCCATGGGATGGGCCTCCTTGCCTGGGTGTGGGATTCGATTGTCAACACCCGCATGAACGGCGCAAGGCGATTGCGCAACAACGGCAGTATACCACGTTTTGTGGCCGATCGCGCGATGAATGTGCGCGGATTTCACGATCATCCCCAGTCGCAACCCGCGCCGCGCCAGGATCGTGCGCATCTGGTTAGTTTCCGCTTGGCTGATCTCACTCATCTCAGCCGTTGGCCCTCTGCGTTTGCCAGCCTGCGGCCGGCATGCTAGAATAAGCCAGCGCCAGTCAAGAATCAGCCCATATCAGATTGGGCAGAGGTCATACCTATGCTGCAAACAGCCCTGAAATACGATCTACGCGTGCCAGCGAACGGGCACATCGAGTTACGCGTCCCTTTTCCTTCCGGCGCGCACATCACGGTCTTTGTCGTCGAGGAGCCGGCCGAGCGTTTCGATGATTTGCTGGCGGCTGCCGAAAGCAGCTTGAGCTTCTGGGACAACCCCCTGGATGACGAGGACTGGAACCATGCCTAGCCAGGGTGACATCCTGCTCGTGCCGATCCCATTCACCGATCTCTCGACGCACAAACAGCGACCGGTCGTGGTCATATCCAACGATGCCTACAATCGCCTCACAACGGACGTCGTCGTGGTCGCGATGACTTCCAATCCGGCGCGGGTGGACTACAGTTTCGTCATCGCGTCGAGCGACTTGCAGCAAGGCCAGCTCAACCATCCGGGCACGATCCGGGTAGATAAGCTCTATACCTTGTCGCAGGCCATCGTGACCAGGACGTTCGGTCAGGTAACTCCGCAGGTTCTTGATCGCATCCGCAGTTTGCTGCGCGAGTTGGTTGCCAGGAAAGCCTGACGATGACGGAGGAGTAACAGACCATGCCCCTACTCGCCGACTACACACTTGTCAAGCTGCCAGACTCGCTGGTGACGGAAATTCAAGGCGTCCAGCCGGGCGTCAACCTGGACAGCTTTGTTCGTCAAGCCGTCCGCGCATATATCACCGCGGCGCGCCGTCGCGCATTACAACAGAAACTTGCCAAGGACTATGACGCCCTGGCTGCCATGTATTCCGAGTTGGCCGATGAGTTGGCCGACGAAGTCTGGCTGCCGGCCGAGAACGCCGCCCTGCTGCGGACCGAGCAAGGCATCGTGGCCTGAATGCGCATCCAATGCGGGGACGTCTTCATGGCAAACCTCGATCCGGTAGTCGGCTTCGAGCAGGCCGGCACGCGGCCCGTCCTGGTTGTGCAGTGTGATCTGGCTAACGAACGCATCCCCACCGTCACCATCGTCCCGCTCACCTCGAACCTGCGCGCCGGACGTTTCCTGTTCACGATTACGATCTCCGCCGCCGAGTCGGGCCTCGCGATGGACGGCGTGGCCTTGGTGTTTCACATCCGCACGTTGGATCAAACGCGCCTGATCCGCAAGATGGGACGCCTGATCCCCCAGACGATGGCGCGGGTAGATCAAGCCCTGGCCCTCCATCTCGGCCTGCCCACCGCCTGATCGAAGCCGCACTTCGCGGCGACCACCTTCGCGTCCTTCGTGCTTCGCGATCTTTGTGATTGCTGCGCGGCTTCGTGATCCAGACCTCTTCACCGCACTACCATCCTGGCGACGACGGCCAACATGCGACCGAGTTGTGTGTGTTTCATGGTATCCCTCCAGAATTGTGCGGGAGATTTGGATCACGGGAGACGTGAAGCGACGCGAAGACACGAAGCGCGAAGAGCACGGAGATCGCATCCGCAGCGACTGCCTTCGCGCTCTTCGAACTTGCTTCATGGTTGAGCTGTATACTCTAGATACAAGCCCGTAACATCAATGATCTGTGTGTTGCCTGGGAAGCGGAAGGTCATGTTGTAGGTGCCCGTCAGCGGCGCGCCGGCCGTATCCGCCAGCCGGCCCTGGTACGCGATCGTGCCAGTCGAGGCCGCCTCGGGCGCGGCCGGCGCGCGGCCCAGTGGCCGCGCGCCGGCCGATTGCGCGGCGATCAGCAGTACGATCATCGCCAGCGTGAAGATCACGTTGCCGGGGGTGGGCAACAGGCGCCGCAGCCAACCAAGGCCATTGGGCAACGGGATGCGCAGGTTGAAATAACGTCGGGATGACATCGGGAACTCCTTTCGAGAAGCTAATTGGCTTTTCATGCAAGCTTGCGGTATACTTCGTTCCGTATTATCGTCAATGTCTGGAGCAGCAGCGATGTTAGAACAAGCGATCACCGTAAGATTGGCGCCTCCGATCATAGCAAAGCTCAAGCGCGCAGCCGAGCTGACTTACCGCTCGGTGGATGAAGTGCTTGCCAACACCATCGACGCGACGCTGATCGCGCCGGCGGGCTTGCCAGACGACCTGGCCGGCGAACTGGCCGCCATGCGCTTGTTGAGCGATCGGGCCTTGCAGGCGACGACGCACCCTTCCCTTGCGCCGGCCCAGCAACACCGACTCCAACAACTCAATCATACCGCTGGCGAGCGCACGCTGACCCCAACGGAGGCGGCCGAACAGACCGCCCTGCTGGCTGCCTATCATCGCTCCGTCCTCCGCCGCGCCCAAGCGTTGGCGATCCTGGCCGAACGCGGGTATCCTGTGCGTCCCGCGCGGTTCGGGGCAGTCCCCACGGATGATGAGACCGATGATTCCGAAGTCGCTGCGTGAGTTGGTCCGCCAGCGGGCGCAAGGCCGCTGCGAATACTGCCAGACCTCCGAGTGGCTTAACGGGCTGCCCGGTGAAGTGGATCACATCTTCCCACGCGCCCTGGGCGGCTCGGCGGATGTGGACAACCTGTGTTTCGCCTGTTCCTCGTGCAACGGTTACAAGCAGGCCCGGTTTCGCGGCGCAGACCCCGGCAACCGGCGCGGAAGTCCCCTTGTTCCATCCCCGCCGTCAGGTGTGGCGCGACCATTTCACGTGGAGCCAGGATGGCGCCCAGGTCATCGGCCTGACGCCATGCGGCCGCGCAACCATCGAGGCGCTGCATCTCAACCATCCTCTTATCGTGGTGGCGCGTTCGATCTGGGTGCGCGCCGGGCTTCACCCGCCGACATCGGGACTATGACAACGAATCAGCCGAATTGACCGAATTCCAGCGCCGACGAGACAGATTCGATCCATCCCGTGGATTCGTTGTCATATTCCGCGCCTTGCAATTCAACCCTCACTTGACATCTTCCAGCCGCACCCCCGCATACCCCTTGCGCGTCGCGCTCAATCGCCAGGCGAAGGCCACATTCGAAACTCCATCGCGCTATCTGCACCAGATGATAGCTGTTGTTTCCATCGTCCAGCCAACATCTGCGCCGTTCGGGCAACATCCGTTTCCGCCATTATACTTCCAGACATTATAGCCGTTTCCAGGATCACCGTTACCCCAAACATACGTATCTGCTGAATGATATCTGCCGCCAGTGTAATACGATCCTGAGTAGAGGAAACCTACGCCGCGTTGAGGCTGATAATGCTTTTGCAGTTCATCTGCCCGAGCGAAGGTGCGACCGATGATCTGACAGAATCGAGCGTAGTTGCTGTTGAAGATAACGTCTGCCATCCACTCGGTTGGGGTGGCAAAGGCGCCGTGGAAGAAATAGGGTTGTTCGCCTAACTTCGCCTGTGTCACCGCCCCATTCACGATCTTCGCGGTCGTAACACTCCCATCCGGCGGCGCCAAACTCACATCCGCGCCCAACTTCGCCTGTGTGACTGCGCCATTCGCGATCTTCGCAGTCGTCACGCTCCCATCCGGCACCGTCAACGCCTGCACCGCGAACGGCACGCTGCCCAACTGCACGCGCGGCTGCATCTCGTCGTCCGTCCCCACCGTGATGTCCAGGAACAAAGATTGGGAATTGGTAAATTGGGAGATTGGTAGTTGGGTGAGGCTGCCCAGCATCACGTTGAACAGGCCGTCGCTCACCTTCACCCCATTCGTGCCGGTCCATTGCTCGCTCCACAGCGGCGTCCCGCCGGTCGCGCCGGTGTACAGGCGGAACGTCATGTTGTATGTGCCGGTCAGCGGCGCGCCGGTGGCATCCGCCAGCCGGCCCTGGTAGGCGATCGTACCCGTCGAGGCCGCTGTAGGGGCGATGCCTCCGTGCTCGCCCTCCGTGCTCGGTGTTTCCTGGTTGGTTTTCTCCTTGCGAATGTAGATGGTTGATGCTATACTCGGCATCGTAATGACCGATGGTTGCTGTGATTGCAACCCGCAGATCACGAAGGACGAAGGGACGCATGCTAACGCTTACGAAAATTGCAACATCGCAGGGTCTTCCCGAAGAGGAATTGTTCCGCCAGGCATTGGTCAGCTATCTGCACGACAAGAAACGGCAGGCCATGCAACTCAAGCTGGAGATCCTGGGCCGCTACGGCGCCACCTCATTGACCGATCTCGAGGCCAGGATCGCCCACGGCGTCGTGGTCGAGCATCCGGCCTGGGAAGACCTGATTGCCGCCGAAAACCTGACCGAGCGCCTGGAGGAGTTGGATGTCCAGCTTAACGACCTACAACGCGCTGGGTGAGATCGCGGCCGCCGAATTCGCCGATATCGTCGTCAGCGCACAGGTGCTTTGTTTGCCGACCGGCGATCCACTCAAATTACGCCTCGACCTGGTGGATCATTCCCTCCTCGATGTGTTCCTGTCCAGCAGCGGCCGCTATTCTTACCATTGGGAACGCCGGCTGATTGCGGCTGGCGACCTCTACCGCCACGACAATGCCCCGCACGACTGGTGGCGGCACGTGGCGACCTTCCCCCGGCACTTTCACGATGGCAGCGAGGGCAATGTGGTCGAGAGCCACCTGGATCCCAACCCGGAGCACGCCATCCGCCAGGTGCTTACGTTCGTGCGCCAAAAGCTCACCACTTGACCTCTTCCAGCCGCACCCCGGCATATCCCTTGCGCGTCGCACTCAACCGCCAGGCGAAGGCCACGTTCGGATCACCCTCGCACGCCTTGACCACGAAGTAATCGCGTCCTACCGATGGCTTGGCCGCCTATCCCAAAGTCATCCTGCGCGCGTTCTCCGATGTCGTGCGCAGTGGCAAGGTCGGCCGACCGCCGCGCCTCCCCTGGGCCGACCTCCACATTGTGCAGGTCGTCAAACACCACAGTGGGCGGGTGTTGGCGGCGGTCGAGCGCCGCGTCGTGCATGGCTGTCGCGAGCGCGTCGATGAATTGATCGCCCTCAGTCAATGTGAACTGGGCCGCATCAACACCGCCTTCATCGAACGCTTGAACGCCACCTTCCGTGCCCGCCTGCCTGCGCTCGCACGCCGTACCCGTCACCTGGCCCAAGGCTGTACCCGCCTGCGCAGTGAGATGTTCTGGTCGGGTACCGTCTACAACTTCTGCACGATCCACAGCACGCTGGGGGCCACGCCGACCATGGCCGCCGACTTGACCGACCATGTCTGGTCCGTGCGCGAGTTGCTGTTCTTCAAACCGGCAGCCCGGCAACTCCACGCTGTCGTGTAGGGCTACCTACAGGCTTTTTACGTGTAAATCCACTCATGCACCCCCTGTTCCAAAATCACCCGACGGAGCGCCTATTGAAGAGTCGATCAGATAGAAACCACTGCCTGGAACCCAGGCAATTTGACCGTGTTGGATTCCATACCCGGGGAACCCAATAGTCCCGTTGATCTTGCCCGCAGTCCACATAGCTCGGCTACCAACTTCGAGAGGGCCTGTATCTTGTACATTGCTGGCCGAAGCCTTTTTGGCAAGATAGGATGTGCCATTGACAATGAGATCGTTTTGCACATTGATACTACTGGCTAGTTTGGCAGAGGTCACCGCTCCATTCGCGATCTTCGCGGTCGTCACACTCCCATCCGGCACCGTCAACGCCTGCACCGCGAACGGCACGCTCCCCAACTGCACCCGCGGCTGCATCTCGTCATCCGTCCCCACCGTGATGCCCAGGAACAAGGATTGGGAATTGGTAAATTGGGAGATTGGGAGTTGGGCGAGGCTGCCCAGCATCACGTTGAACAGCCCATCGCTCACCTTCACGCCGTTCGAGCCCGTCCACGGCTCGCCCCACAGCGGCGTCCCGCCGGCCGCGGCGTCGTACAGGCGGAAGATCATGTTGTACGTGCCGGTCAGCGGCGCGCCGGTTGCATCGGCCAGCCGGCCCTGGTAGGCAATCGTGCCCGTCGAGGCCGCCTCCGGCGCGGCCGGCGCGCGGCCCACCGGCAGGGCGCCCCCTGACTGGGCGGCGATGAGTAGCGCGATCATCGCCAGGGTGAAGATCACATTGCCACGCGTCGGCAGCCAGTTGGTCAGGCGGCGGGATGCATGGGGCGGGGCGGTCGCCGCGCGGCGAGCCTGTCGCGCCGCCAGCCACTCACCGAACAAGATGAACAGGTTTTTCTGCGAGTCCATGGGATAATCCTCCGGTTTGAGCGTGGGGTTCAAATGGCAATATATGCAAGATTGGCGCAAAACGTTTGCACGTCAAAGACAGTACACCATATTTCGCGGCTGTGCGCGTGATGGATTTAGCACAAAATTCCTTCTTGACAAAACGCTGATTCCTGAGTAGAGTACAGGCTATCGGAGGATGCAATGACTCTCCAAACGATAACACTCCGTCTGTCCGAAGATTCGTACCGGCGTCTGCAACGCATGGCGATTGTGCTACGCCGTCCGTTGGAAGAAGTGGCGTCACAAACCATTCGCGGCAACCTGCCGCCCACCGTGGATGATCTGCCCGCCGAGCTGCAAAACGAGTTGGTCGCCTGGTTGAGTTCGAGTGACGAGCAGCTATGGGAGATCGCCTCTGCGGCGCTGCCGACCGATCAATGGCGGCGCCACCGGCGTCTCTTGCGTAAAAACGAAACCGGCGCGTTGAACGAGGCCGAGCGTGAGGAGTTGGCGCGCTTACGGGCCGAGGCTGACCGGTTTGTCTTACGCCGCTCTTACGCCCTGGCGGTTCTGAAGTGGCGGGGGCATACGTTACCGCTGCCGCCGGGCCCCATCCATGCTTACGCGCCATAAGATCTCCGCCACACTGCGCCGTCAGATCGCCGCACGCGCCGGCTCTCGTTGCAGCTATTGTCGCAGCCCTGAGTTGGCGGGCGTCGCGATGGTGCTGGATCATATCATCCCCCTGATCGCAGGCGGCGCTTCCGATAGCGCCAACCTCTGCCTGGCCTGTTACCGTTGCAACGAGTTCAAGGGCGCTCGCATAGAAGGCCAAGATCTCCAAAGCGGCGCCAGCGTACCGCTGTTCAACCCGCACCTCCAGGCCTGGCGCGATCATTTCGCGTGGAGCGCGGACGGCCTGCGCATGATCGGTCGTACCCCCTGTGGCCGGGCCACCATCGCAACATTGTACTTGAACAGCGATTGGTTGATACAGGCCCGCCGCATCTGG
This sequence comes from Chloroflexota bacterium, assembly GCA_016876015.1. Taxonomy (GTDB): domain Bacteria; phylum Chloroflexota; class Anaerolineae; order CG2-30-64-16; family CG2-30-64-16; genus VGOD01. The sequence goes on along the minus strand of VGOD01000005.1, from coordinate 13,893 downwards.
ATCATGGCCGGGATCCATCCTCCGCTGGAATAACCGATTCGCGGCGATCGCCTTCGCGACCTTCGTGCTTTGTGATCTTCGCGTTAGCTTCGCGGCTTCGTGATCCAGACCCCTTCGCATACGACAGCGAATCAGCCGGATTGACCGAATCCCAGCGCCGATGAGACAGATTCGATCAATCCCGTGGATTCGTTGTCATATCCCGCTCCCTGCAATCCAACCCTCACTTGACTTCTTCCAGCCGCACCCCGGCATACCCCTTACGCGTCGCGCTCAACCGCCAGGCAAAGGCCGCGTTCGGATCGCCATCGCGCGCCTTGACCACGAAGTAATCCTGTCCAACCTCCGCCACATAGAGGCTGGCGTCGCCGTAGGGGGTGACGTGGATCAGATAGTCGCCTTCGATGGTTTCTAAGAATATCGGGTCCAATCCCACGCGAGCCAAGCCGCCTCTTAAGCGCGCCAGCCCTTCATCAAAGAAGCGCACTTCGGGAGCTTCAGCGGCGTAAAGCTTGCGCTGGCCAAAACTGTCAGTCTGTGCGAGCGCTGCCTTTGTTCCGCTAGCCCAGAAGTTGCCGTTGGCCTGTATCATTGCGACAGGACCTACTTCTTGTCTGACTATTTCCAACACACTGTTGGTGTTGTTTTGCAGATCGATAGCCAAAGCATGTCCTCCTGTAGGCCCGCTTCTCGCACTTCTGAGTTGAATGAAACCGGTAGAATACCGAAATACTACTTTGCCGTAGCTATTTCCGCCCATATCAAAGTTTGAACCCACAGTGATGTTCTCGGTTACTGTCAGGTTGCCTGTGACGCCTAGGCCATCAGTTAAGGCAAATTTCTTCTGTGTCACCGCGCCATCCGCGATCTTCGCCGTCGTCACACTCCCATCCGGCACGGTGAGCGCCTGCACTGCGAACGGCACGCTGCCCAACTGCACGCGCGGCTGCATCTCGTCGTCCGTCCCCACCGTGATGTCCAGGAACAAGGATTGGGAATTGGTAAATTGGGAGATTGGTAGTTGGGTGAGGCTGCCCAGCATCACGTTGAACAGGCCGTCGCTCACCTTCACGCCGTTCGAGCCCGTCCACGGCTCGCTCCACAGCGGCGTCCCGCCGGTCGCGCCGGTGTACAGGCGGAACGTCATGTTGTATGTGCCGGTCAGCGGCGCGCCGGTGGCATCCGCCAGCCGGCCCTGGTAGGCAATCGTGCCCGTCGAGGCCGCTTCCGGCGCGGCCGGCGCGCGGCCCAACGGCAGCGCACCCACCGATGGGGCAGCTACAAGCAGGCTGATCATGGCGAGGGTGAAGATCACGTTGCCGCGCGTCGGCAGCCAGCCGGTCAGACGGCGGTCTGAGTGGGGCCGGGCGGTTGCCGCGCGGCGGGTCTGTCACGCCGCCAGCCAATCGCCCACCAGTTGAAAGAAGTTTTTCTGCGTGTCCATGGGGTAGCCTCCTGGTTTGTGTGATGAATGACGATGGTTCCCAGTGCTGATTCGTGCGGAGCAATCGTGCTACAGTGTACCACATTTTCTTGCTCTTGAGACGACGAATTTGCAGCCACAGCCATGCATCGTTTGACGCAGGAGGTGTGATACGCTATACTCTTTAGTTTCCGGTCAATCTGCGCTGGACCGGGCGGGGCCAACGCAAGTGGAAGCCGCCAGAAACAGCATAGTGGTTTCTGGGAAGGCGTCCAAGGCCCGATTTCAGCTCCCCGGGCCGGTTTTCAGGCGGTCGCGACCCGTTTGGTTCGCCGGTGGGCCAGGATCCCGACCGCCAAATGGGCAAAAACGCTGGCCTTCTTCCGAAGTCGTGCTGGCAAGGGGTAACTTTCGGGGAAAGGCCGGCCCGCCAAGCCCCGCCGGAACCGCCCCGGCGTGGGTTTGGGGTGGCGATCCCAAAAGCCGGGCGGGATGGCGGGGGCGGTGGCGGCCAGGTACGTCACCACTGCGCCCGCTAACAGAATCAGTTCGGGCAGGCGGTAGCGCGACTCGGGCGCAGAGACAAACTGGCGCGCCCCACCGAGCATTTGCTTGCCCGCCAGGGGCAGCTGTTCCACGGGCCAACGGTCCCGATACAGGCCCCGCCAGGCCGGCCCGGTAAGCTTGACCGGTGACGCCAGCAGCCAGGGCGTGCAAAAGCGCGGGGCATAAATCGCCGCGACGTTGAACGTGGCTGCGGTGGCGCTGACTTTGACCTCCGGCAGCACCAAGTCGTCCCAGGACTCGGCACGGAACGCCAGGCCATCTGCGGTCCAGCGTTCGGTGCGATCCGGCGGCGTGGCCGGAATCAGCTTGCCTTTGCGGGTGCGGGCCAGTGGGCGGACCAGGACGCCGTATTCGGCGGCGGGGCCTTTGGCGGGCGGCAGCGTGTTGCGCCGGGCGGTGAAGTTCTCGGCCAACCGCACTACATAGCGGGTGAGGCCCGCCGCCTGCAGGGCCTTGATCCTGAAGCCGGCATCGAACACCGGCATGTCATCGGCGGCTAAGGACGTTTTGACGCGCGCCAGCAGCGTCGCTTGCAGCGCGGTTTCCGAGGCATCCGCCGTCTCTGGCCGGACGATGACCGTCGGCAGGGCGACGCGTTGCCCTTTGATCCGCCCGATGCGGGCAATCAGCCCGACGACGATGGCCGGCAGCGCTTTGCCAGCGAGGGGATGAAAGTGCTTGGTCAGGCAATTGCGCAGCTTCGGCCGCCAGAACGCCGCCGATCGCGGGACACGCCATCATAACGGCGCGGATCACGATGGTCGAAATGTACAGTATGCTGACGCGTCGCAAACGAGAAGGCTCGGTCCCGGCGACCGCCTGCGCCCTCGCTACGCAGGCCTTTACTTCCCACTGCATCGCAGAATACAAGTTCATCGAGTTGGATGACGCCATCATCAGTCAGGCCCGCGACCTGCTCGACCGCTATCCCTGGCGTCAACCGGTTGGATTATCGCTTCGATCACGAGGGCGGCTACTTTCCAGCGCACATCGAATCGAACAACGATCCGGCGGTTGCGCGCTGGCTGGAACGCGTCATCTGGATAATCCCGGTGATGCAACGGCCCCCCGGCTACGGCCCCCTCGGCGTCAAGAATCTCGATCCCGAATGGGTTCGCCGGCTGGGGCAGAGCGGCAAAGACTGCTACGATGCGATCTGCGCGATGGATAGCCGGGCGCTCGGCGCGTCCATGAACGAGTACCTGGCGTGCTGGGAGGCGCTCCTGCCGCACACCGTCCGCCACCCGACCATCACGGTTGACTTGATGGCGATCCTGCGCTACTATCAGGCGCGCTATGCCGGCGCGATGTATTCGGGCTGCGGCGGGGGGTATCTGTACGTGGTGTCAGAGGCGCCGGTGGCGGGAGGATTTCAGGTGAAGGTGCGAGCGGCGTAAGGACACGCAGATGGACAAGTTCCGCCGTTGGCTCGGTCAGAGACCGGCCAAAGCAGGAAGTAATACTTTTACCGACCCTAAGACTCGGCCCAGTTCTCAATAGTCAGACCAGCGATCCGCGCGAAATGGGATGCATTGTTGGTGACCAGGATCAGATCACGGACGCGCGCTGTGGCGGCCAAGACAAGGTCAAAGTCCTCGATCAGGCTGCCTTGTCGGCGCAGCTGAGCCTTGATCTCGGCGAAGGCCAGCGCGACATCCGTGCTGACCACCCACGAGATGAAGCCCGCTGCAGAAGTCATCGATTGCCCGGCGGTTCTCAGCCACTTGCTGCGAGCATTCGGCGCCGTAGTGCAGCTCTGCGAGTGTGATAGTTGAGATGTAGATCGCATCCGGCCCGACGGCGGCAAGATGATGATGGACGGCCGATTGTCCGCGTAGCCATTAGACGCAGGTATCCGTGTCCAGAAGATAGGTCACAGCGCAGGCGGCTCCATTCGTGAGTGTCGAGTAGCATAGACACCCACCGCGCTACTATCGCCTCCAGCCAGGCGAGACGCGCTTTGATCTCTACCAACTCGGCTTCCAGGACAGTCATAGCACCTACTTCCATATGAATTAAGACCCATAAAGCGAGAAAGTAAAACATGATGACGACCAACTCAACTGAACGCCGCTTTCGCTACGACACGGGTGGCCGCTGGTTCAAGGGCAATACCCACCTCCACACAACCAACTCAGACGGTGGAAAGACCTGCGCCGAAGCCGCCGAGATGTACGCGTCGGCCGGCTTCGACTTTCTGTGCGCGACCGATCACTGGGTCGCTTCGGCCGTCAACGAGACCTGTCCGCGAGATGACATCTTGTGGCTAGATGGGATCGAGTTGGATGGCCACGACGAAACCGGCGCGCGCTATCACGTCGTCGGCCTGGGCAAGCTGACCGGGATCACGCGCGAGATGGGTTTTGCGGCGGCCCTGGCCGCGCTACGCGACCAGGGCGCGCTGACCATCCTGGCGCATCCGCATTGGACCGGCAACTCCTTCGATGATGCGCTGCGCTGGGCCTTCGACGGGGTCGAGGTCTACAATCACGTCTGCCGCTGGCTGAACGGGAAAGGGGATGGCGTCGTCTACTGGAGCGCCATGTTGCAGCGCAACCCTGCCACCCTGGCGTTTGCGGCCGACGACGCGCACCTGCGGCCGGAACATCCCGGCTGGAACGGCGGCTGGATCATGGTCAACGCGGCCGAGCGCACACCGGCGCGCCTCCTGGACGCCATCCGCCGCGGCAACTTCTACGCCTCGTGCGGGCCAGAGTTCCGCTCGATCCGCTTCGATGGCACACATGTCAAGATCGAGACCTCAGCCGTCCAATTCGTTCGCCTGGTCGGGCCAGCCCACCTGGGACAACGCCTGGGTAGCTTTGACCACCAACGACTAACATCCGCACGATTTGCCGTACCCGTCGAATGGAAGTACGCGTATCTGGAGATCGAGGACGAACACAGCCGGCGGGCCTGGTCGAATTCACTGTTCGTCACAATTGGCACTTGATCGCGAAGATATGGGGCGCGTTGGCGCTTTCGCGGCGAAGTGCTATACTGGGGTCGTTGAAGTAGCGCCAGATTTGCATCAAGCAAGTATACTCGTTGCGAGATCGTATGAGGGTTACATCCAGCAAACATCTACGCTTCAAGATGCAACAGCCGGCTATCCCTGATTCAGTGCCGGAGCGGATCTATCGCGAGAGCAGGCAGCGATTTTACAATCACCATAGCTTGCGTCAGATTGCCGTCTTGGAGGTGTTGCATAGACAGCGCTGGGTCTTGATGATGATCGCCTATGATCAGACGCCAGAAGAGGCCGAGATCATTACGATCCACCCTATCACAAGAGATCAGATCCAGGAACGGTTGAGGAGTGGAAGGTGGACCTATGGACAAACCGATGGTGAATTACGATCGGAATCATGACATTTTGTATCTGGTCATTCGAGAGGTATCCTCTCAATAATCCGGGGAAACGGCGGTCACAGACCGCCTACGAGCCTGCTTTCAGGGGGTCTGCGACCCCCGTCGGCCCCCACTTATTGAAAAGATACTTCGAGAGGGCGATGAGGATCACTTCGTCGAGACGGTCGAGGGGATCGTGGTCGAGTTCGATGCTGACGGTCAACCCATCGGCATTGAGATATCCGATGCCTCGCGGGTTGTGCTCCAGGCGATTGATCGGAGTGATGTGGCGGCCGTGACCGCGTAACCCATGAGCGATGTCACGTTTAAGGTAGTGACAGATGATTACCATCATCGCTGTCGGGGGTTTTGACAACCTCTGCTCCCGCCATGTGCGCTTCCTGGAGAAAGCCAGCAAGCTGGGCGACCTCCATGTCTTGCTCTGGTCGGATGATCTGGTGCGCCGGGCGACGGGCCAGCCGCCGAAGTTTCCCCAGGCGGAGCGGCGCTACCTGGTCGAGGCGATTCGCTACGTCAAGCAGGCGCTGATCTCGACCGGCTGGGGGTGGCTGGACGCCGAGCCAGAGATCGCACGCCTGCGGCCAGACATCTACCTGGTGAAGGAGGATGGCGACCGGTCAGAGAAGCGAGCATTCTGCGCGGGGCACGGCCTGGAGTACGTGGGGCTCAGACGCATACCCAAACAGGGCCTACCGCGACGCTCCAGCACCGACTTGCGCGGGTTCTGAGCACGACCGGGAGATTGACAATCTCGCAAATGTCCTTATAATCCAATCGTTCAGCTTGTCCACATCGCCTGTCTGGTTGGCTTTGCCCCTCAGCAGCTCAATACATCGCCGTCTTGCCTGCTGGCTTGTCTACTGCGGTTCGATTGACTGTTTGCCATACACAAACAAGAGGAGAAACGGATGGCGCGGTATGTATTGATGCGCTTGGCCGGGTTGATCCCGGTCTTGCTCATTCTTTCGATCATCACCTTTGCCCTCATGCACGATGTGCCCGGCGGGCCGTGGAAGTATGGCCAGCGCCTCTTTTCGGACGAGCAGCTCGCGGCGTTGAAGGCGCGCTACGGCCTCGACAAGCCGGTCTGGCAGCAATACCTTACCTGGCTCTCGGGCGTGGTTAGATTGGACTTCGGTATGTCGTTCAAACACCCCGACGAGTCCGTGATCGGCCTGATCAGCCGCACGTGGCCGATCACGATGCACCTGGGGCTGATGGCGTTGCTGGTGGCTTTCACCATCGGCCTGCCGCTGGGCATCATCGCCGCGCTGAAACAGAACAGTTGGGTGGACTACTTCATCACCTTCTTCTCCACGCTCGGCTTTGTCATGCCGCACTTCGTCTGGGGCATCCTCTTCATCCTGATTTTTGCCCTGGCCCTCAAGTGGGCGCCGACGGGCGGTTGGGACTCGCCCCGCCAGTGGATCTTGCCGGTCATGGCCTATGCGCTGGCGCCCATGGCGACCATCGCCCGCTACACGCGCGCCAGCGTGATCGAGGCGATTCGCGCCGACTATGTCCGCACGGCCCGTGCGAAGGGACTCAGCGAGCGCTGGATCGTCCAGCGCCACGTGCTGAAGAACGCCATGATCCCGCTGCTCACCGTCTTCGGTCCTCTCATTCCCGATCTGATTACCGGTTCGATCTTCATCGAGGCGATTTTCCGGGTGCCTGGGCTGGGCAAGTTTTGGGTCACCAGCACGTTCGACCGCGACTATCCCATGATCATCGGCCTGACGATGCTATGGGCGGTGTTGATCGCCGTCACCTATCTGATCACCGACGTGCTCTACGTGCTCGTTGATCCGCGCATCCGTTACAACTGAGCTACGAGGCGCCTATCATGCACGCTGAACAAGACAGCGATCCCAGTACTCGCACGACGGAGCCGTCCGGGGGCGCCCTCGACTACGCAGGCGGCGACATCACGCGTCAGCCGCGCAGCCTCTTCCGCGATGCGGTGCGCCGGTTTGCCAGGAACAAACTGGCGCTGATAGGGATGGTCATTGTCACCCTGTTGGCGGTGACGGCCATTGGCGCCGACGATTGGTTCATTGCGCTCCCCCTTGGCCGCACGCCGCAGCCGCTGATCGCCAAAACGCCCTATAACAAAGGGTTTTACGGTCCGGTCGGCGCTTTTCCCAGCCGCGAGTTTTGGATGGGAACCGATCTCAACGGCCGCGACCTGTACAGCCGCGTCGTCTACGGCGCGCGCATCTCTCTCTCCATCGGTCTGTTGGCCCAATTCATCGCCCTGGCCATCGGCATCCCGCTGGGCGGCGTCGCCGGCTGGCGTGGGGGGCGGGTGGATTTCCTGGTCATGCGGCTGGTGGACATCATGTCGGCCATCCCGACGCTGCTCTTTGCATACCTGATCATGGCCCGGTTGGGCGCAGGTTTCTGGAACGTGATGCTGGCCATTGGTCTGACGAGTTGGATCGGCGTGGCGCGGCTGACGCGCGCCCAATTTCTGTCGCTGCGTGAGAAGGAATACATCGAGGCCGGCCGCATGATCGGCGCGGGGCCGTGGCGCATCTTCCGGGCGCATCTGTTGCCCAACGCGCTGGCGCCGATCATCATCGCGCTCACCTTCGGCATTCCGATCTCCATCTTCGCCGAAGCATCGCTCAGCTTTCTCGGCGTGGGGATCAACCCGCCCATGCCCAGTTGGGGGCAGATGTTGGGCCGGGATGGCATCACCAACATGACCTATTACTGGCATCTGGCGTTGTTCCCGGCGCTGATGATCGCGCTGACGATGTTGGGCTTCACGTTGATGGGGGATGGCCTGCGCGATGCCCTGGACCCCAAGATGATCGGCGAGAACTAGAGGGAGGTGAATTCCACCACGCATCCACATCAAGCCGAGCCGGAGGGCTGGTAACCCCGAGAGGCGCACACGCACGAATCCCACACACTGGAGGAGAGCACAATGAACCACAAGTTTTCGAGGGCTCTGGTTGTTTTGACGTTGCTGTCTATCGTCGCGTTGGTGGTCGGCTGTGCGCCGCAGCCCGCGCCAGCGCCGACGGCCACGCCGCAGCAGCCTGCGGCCACCAAGGCGCCTGCGCAGCCAACGGCTGCGCCCAAGGTTGAGGGCGTCGTGAATCGCGCCGGCGTGAAGCTGCCGGCCGATGCTGCGCCCCTCGCCAGGCAGGTGATGCGGTACGCAGAAACCGAATCCAAGTGGATGACTTGGGATGCCAGCGTCTACGACGAGAACTGGGGCGATTATGTCGCCTGGGCCGACTCCTGCATCCGGCCTGACAAAAACTACGTGCCGCAGCCGAACATCTGCACCAAGTGGGAAACCTCGAAGGATGGTTTGACCTGGACCTTCTACCTGGACAAGAAGAGGGTCTGGAGCGACGGCAAACCGATCACAGCCGACGACTTCGTGTTCACTTTGCAGCGCTACGCGCGCGCCGACTACGACTTCGAGTGGTTCTACAGCATGGCGAACATCGTCAACTGGGGCGATGTCGCTAGCGGCAAGAAGAAACCCGAGGAGTTGGGCGCCAAGAAGGTGGATGACTACACCTTCACCGTGACGACCGATCAACCGACGCCGTACCTGGACAAGATCTTCGGCGATCTGTGGGTCGTGCCCAAGCACGTCGTCAAGGATCGCCTGAACGATGGTTCGTGGGCGTTCGACAAGGCCAATTGGGTCTTCGGCGGGCCGTTCAAGCTGGAAAGCTACACTAAAGGCAAAGAGCTGGTGTTCGTCGCCAACGACAAGTACAACGGCCCCTTCCCGCCGCAAATAGACAAGATCATCGTGTCCCTCACGGCGGTGGAAACGCGCTGGCCGGCCTACCAGAACAACGAGCTGGACGCCATCGGCGGCGGCTATCAGCAGGACCTGCCGCCTTCGGCCATGGCCCAGATCATGGCAAGCCCGGAGTTGAAGAAGCAGCTCATCTCCTGGCCCAACTTCATGACCTACTACCTCTTCTTCGACACCTGGAACAAGCCGTTCGACAACCTGAAGGTGCGCCAGGCGTTCAGCCATGCGGTGGATCGCGACAAGCTGATCGGCGGCCCGCTGCAATATCAAGGTGTGGCGGCCTACACGATGAACCCGCCTGGCTTCCCCGGCGAGAGCGTCAAGACGCTGAAGGCGGTGCAGAACTATGATCCCAAGTTGGCTGCGAAGTTGCTGGAAGAGGCCGGTTTCCCCGGCGGCAAAGGCTTCCCCAAGCTGACTTTGTATCTGCGCAACGCCTTCCCGGCCCTGGTGTCTTCGGCCGAAGCCATCGCGGGCATGTTGAAGGAGAACATCGGTGTGGATGTGACGATTCAGAACCTGGACTACGGTATCTACACCGAGAAGCTGCGCGCCCAAAAGAAGAACAAGAGCGGCGATTTCATCTTCGCGATGGTGCCGTATGAGTACGACTTTGTGGACGGCAGCAACATGCTCAGCCCATGGGGCGGCTGCGAGAAGGGCGAGATTGCCGACAAGTCTGCCGCGCCCGGCCGCCACACCTGGTACAGCAAGGACTTCAACAAGCTGCTCTGCGACGCCGGCGCGGTGATGGGTGATGAGGCGAAGCGGAACACGATGTATCAGCAGGCCGAGAAGATTCTGGTCGAAGATGTCGCGCTGGTGCCGATCTACCATCCGATCATGGTCGCGATGGTCAAGCCCGACATCAAAGGCCCGATGTTCGAGCCGGACAAGAACGGCCAGGTCACGTGGGCGCGCCATCGCTTCACCAGCCGCGAGTCGTTGATCTACCGCTCGACCGGGACGCGGTAGTTCGCGCGGCGGTTCGGCCGGGCGGTTGAAACCGCCGCCTAAGCAGGTGCAAACCGGCTGAAGCCGGTTGGCGCGGGGCCGCGCCAACCCGATCTATCGGGTTTGCACCTGCTGATATTCATCGCCCGCGGGTCTGGGTGTGTGATGAATAGATGGCCCATCGGCCGGCCTCGACCGGTGGGCGGCGGCCGTGGGGAGACAACGATCGCTCCGTTGGGGATAGACGCTTTCCCAGGGATTAGTCGTGTCGGGCTTTATGCGTGCAGCTTCTGGTAGACGGCGGCTGCCAGTCCAGCGGTGATCGTCTTGCGAAACTCAGGATCGTTCATGAACCGGACGAAGATCTCCTCGTTCTGATCCATCCGCTCCACAAAGAGGGTTTCCAGTAAGGCCCGGAAGACCAGCTCGAACTTGTCGGCCGGATTCACCGCGGCCGCCTGCTGAAGTGATTCATCGTGCACGGCAACTTCCACGATCTGATCGAAGAAGAGTTGATCTGCCTGGTTGAAATCTGTTCCGAACTGCTCGTTGATAAGGTCTATCAATCGCGAGAGTGCGATGGGCTGCTCGCGCACCAGGCCACTCCCCACTTCTGTCGGACCATCCAGGCGCTGCGCGTACCCCTGCCTCAAGTCAATGGAACCCTCGCTGATTTTCTGCAAGCGATAGTATTCCAGGCGTATGTCATCATCGAAGTGGTAGATTGGGCCGCCGCGTCGCCGGGGCAACTTGGCGCCCAGATATCGCAGAAAGACGTACAGCCGCTCCAGGTCGGAGTCCTGATAGGGGATGATCTGGCTCAGGAAGCCGTAGAGGTTGCGGAATGCCTGTTGCTTGCCGCGCCACAGCTCGGCCTCCGGTTCGTCTCGTTCTTGAAGCGCCCGGAAGCGCTGCACCGCTGGATCGAGCGCGGCGTTCATCGCCTGGTGATCGGCTGCGCTCTGCCGCTCTTTGGGCATGAAGTAGACCCGGCAGAAACGCTCGATCTCCTCAGCCAGGTAGATGCCCGACGCGTCCAACTCCCCCTTGATCTCATACATGCGCGCCGGGTCTACCTCCTCGCCGATCTGCGCCCCCTCATAGTACACCTTGAACGCCTCGCGAATCTCGGCCGGATCGTTGACGAAGTCCAGGACGAAAGTATCTTCTTTGAGCGGGTGGGTGCGGTTGAGCCGCGAGAGGGTTTGCACCGCCTGGATGCCAGCCAGCCGTTTGTCCACGTACATCGTGTGCAGCAAGGGCTGGTCGAAGCCGGTCTGGTATTTCTCGGCCACCAGCAACACCTGGTATTCGCCCGTCGCGAATTTCTCCGGCAGCTCTTTCTCCTTGATGCCGCCGTTCATGCCTTCTTCGGTGTAAGTGACATCGGGGAGCTTGTCATCCTGTACCACGCCCGAGAACGCCACCAACGTCTTGATCGCGTAGCCCTTCTCGCGGATGTATCGGTCGAAGCTCTGTTTGTAGCGTACGGCCGCCAGCCGCGAGTCCGTCACGACCATCGCCTTGGCGCGGCCGCCGATCTTGTGGCGCGTCACGGCCTGGAAGTGCTCCACCATCACTTCGGTCTTCTGCGCGATGTTATGCGGGTGCAGCGCCATGAAGCGCGCCAGCGCGCGGGCTGCCTGCTTGCGCTCGACGTTGGGATCATCCTCGCACGCCTTGAGCAGCTTGTAGTAGGCGGCGTAGGTCGTGTAATGCCTCAGCACATCGAGGATGAATTCCTCCTCGATGGCCTGGCGCATGGTGTAGCGATGGAAAGGCTCTCCGTTTCGGCCAAACACCGCCAGCGTCTTGTGCTTGGGAGTGGCGGTGAATGCAAAAAAGCTGAGATTGGCCTGCCGGCCGCGCTTTGCCATGCTGCGGAACAACTCGGACAAGTCGTCCAGCCCTTCCTCTTCGGCTTGGCGTTTGGCTTTTTCGCGCAGCTCCTCGCCGCCCAGCACCTCTTTGAGGTCGGTGGCAGCTTCGCCGCCCTGCGAGCTGTGCGCCTCGTCAATGATCACTGCGCAGCGGCGCGTGGGCAGCACGCCGGTTCCCGTTTCTTTGCGCTCCTCGGCCATCTTCAGCAATTGCTTCGACACGAACGGGAATTTCTGGAGCGTGGTGATGATGATGGGCACGGCGTTCTCCAACGCCTCGGCCAGTTGGCGGGAGCTTGCATCAATCTTCTGCACCACGCCCATCTTGTGCTCGAACTGGTAGACCGTGTCCTGCAACTGCTGGTCGAGCACGATGCGGTCTGTGACCACGATGACGCTATCGAAGACGCGGTGGTTAGCCGCATCGTGCAGCGAGGCCAGCCGGTGCGCCAGCCAGCCAATGGTGTTGCTCTTGCCGCTGCCGGCGGAGTGTTCCACCAAGTAGTTGTGCCCCACGCCATCGGCGCGGGCCGCGGCCACCAGCGAGCGCACGGCCTGGAGCTGGTGATAACGCGGGAAGATCATCGCCTCCACCTTGACCTTGCGCCCCTGGTCGTCGTGCTTTTCCTCGGTCTGCAAATGCACGAACCGCGCCAGTAGATCCAGAAAGCTGTCCCGCTGCAAGGCTTCTTCCCACAGATACGCCGTGCGATAGGCGCGGCCAGCAGGATCGGGCGGGTTGCCCGCGCCGCCGTCGCAGCCCCGGTTGAAGGGCAGGAAGCGGGAGGCCGCGCCGGCCAGCCGGGTGGTCATGAAGACCGCCTCGGTGTCTACGGCAAAGTGTACCAGGGTGCGGCGCTTGAACTCGAAGAACGGCTCGCGGGGGTCGCGGTCCTCCCGATACTGCTTGAGCGCGTGCTCCACGGTCTGGCCGGTGAACGGGTTCTTAAGCTCAAGCGTGGCGACGGGGATGCCGTTCAGGCTGAGAGTGACATCCACCGACTTCTCGGAGCGCGGGGAGAAGTGCAGTTGGCGGGTGATGCCCAGGCGGTTGGCCGCGTAGCGTGCCTCCAGCCCGGGGTTCAGCTCGTGGCTGGCCTTGAAGAAGGCCACCCGCAGCGTGCGACCATAGCACTTGAAGCCGTGGCGCAGCGTCGCCAGGCTACCGTTGATGTCCAGCCACTTGCACAGGTCGGCCAGGATCTGTTCGCCGGTGTTGTCGCCGTGCAACGCCTCCAGTTTCGCCCATTCTTTGGGCTGCGTCGCGCGGATGAAATCCAACACTGTTTGTGGGAAGATGGCGCGCCCGCGGTCGAAGCCGGCGCGATCCACGGCCGCGTAGCCGTGGGCCAACAAGTGGGTTTCGATGACGGTCTCGAAAGCGGCTTCTGAGGTTTGAGGCATGGTGTCAAGTGTCCATCAAGGAGGCATCTTCGCGCCAGTTGACTCGTTGGCTGGACGAGTCCCAGTGCAGTCAGGATATGCAGAACACCCCCAAAAGGGCTTGCCGGCGCTCGGCCCCTTGCGGGCGGTGCGCAGTACCATAGGCTTCTGACAGCGAGGGCAGACAGGCAGTGGGTCGGATTGTGCGGATGAATCTGCTTGGTGAGATGGAGAATCACCTCTGGCGTCTCGTGTTTTCATGCGAACTCGATAGAGACGTTCAGTGAAGCCGCCCTCCTGCAAGAACTGATGCTTGAGGTTTTCAAGCTGTCGCCCCAAGAGGAAGCTGGCCTGGTTGATCAGGCAGATGAGGGTGTTAGCCGCTACCTCAGAGGTATACTGCTCGGAAATCAGTTGAGTGCATTCATGCTGGGGGTAGGCTCTGCCAGCACTCAGGTAGCAGTTCGAAGTTAGTGGTGATCAGCGACCGCAACCGGTCGCGGTACTGATCGAGATGGGCG
>VGOD01000004.1 GCA_016876015.1 Chloroflexota bacterium | reverse complement strand
GCCAGCTCCGCCAAGAACTGGGGGCGCACATCACGTTCTTTGACGACATCCGCACCCTCATGCGCTACTTTCAGTTTGCGAGTTGGGAAGACCTCCTGGACCGCATGCTGATGGGGCTGGGCTTGTCACCCGGCTGACCGTCGCGGCACATTTGGAATTGCTGCTCGTGTCGGTCCAACATTGACAGCCCAACAACCCCGCTGTAGAATGCCGGTCAAATGAAGATCGAGACCACTCACCTGCCCGGCGTCCTGTTGATCACCCCACGGGTCTTCGCAGATTCGCGCGGCTTTTTCTTCGAGAGCTATAGCCAGGAGACGTTTCGCAGCCACGACATCGAGACGCTCTTCGTGCAGGACAACCACTCGAAGTCCGTGCGCGGCGCGTTGCGCGGGCTCCACTTCCAACTGCCGCCCGCCGGCCAGGTCAAGCTGTTGCGCGTGGCGGCCGGCGCCATCTGGGATGTGGCCGTGGATATCCGCGTCGGCTCGCCCACCTTCGGGCAATGGTTCGGCGTGGAGCTGAGCGCGGCCAACTTCCGCCAGATCTATGTCCCGGTCGGCTTCGCGCATGGCTTCTGCGTCATCAGCGACCAGGCCGAGGTGCTCTACAAGACCAGCCACGTCTATAGCCCGGCCCACGAACGTGGGATCATCTGGAACGATCCGACCCTGAAGGTCGCCTGGCCGATCGCGCAGCCGCTCCTCTCGGCCCGCGATCAGGCCGCGGGTTCGCTGGCCGATTACCTTGCAAACACACCTTTCGTATACGACAAATAGACACGGAGGCTCTCCATGGCACACCTGTTCCCCAGCGCCGATTGGGTCGCCGCACTGGAAACGGCGATCAACCACAGCCCGGCTTATGCGAGCTCGGCCAAGACCTGGGAAGGCGACTTCCACTTCGTCATCGAGCCGGGCGAGAGGATCGTCGAACCGGTCAAGATCTATCTCGATCTGTGGCACGGACAGTGCCGCGGCGCTCACCTGGTGGACGGCTCCGACGGCGCGACGCCGGAATTCATCATCTCCGGGCCGCTGAGCGTCTATCGTCGGATCTTCGAGAAGAAGCTCGACCCGATCCAGGCGCTCATGAGCCGCAAGCTCAAGCTCCAGGGCAACATGGGCAAGGTGATGCGCGCGGTCAAGGCGACCCTCGACCTGGTGAATTGTGCGGCGTCGGTGGAGACAGTGTACGAAGTGGAGCGTGAGGCGTGAAGCGTGGAGCGTGGAGCCGGAAGCGCATTGCATAAGGGATCCGGGAATGAACACCGACTACGCACTACGCAACACCGAATTCGGAGACTATCCCCATGTGGTTCTTCAAGAGCCCCGAAATCGTGTTTGGCGAGGCCGCGCTGGACTACCTGGATGAGTTGCCGGGCCGCCGCGCCTTCATCGTGACCGATCCGACGCTCCACGCGCTGGGGTTCACCGAGCGGGTGGCCGCGCGACTGCGTAAGGCGGGCCTGGAAACATCCTGCTTCGCTGAGGTCGAGCCGGAGCCGTCGCTGGAGACGGTCTATCGCGGGGCAGCGGCGATCCGAGAGTTCGCGCCGGACTGGATCGTCGGCCTCGGCGGCGGTTCGGCCATGGATGCGGCCAAGGCCATGTGGGTGCTTTACGAGCGTCCCGATCTGCGCGCCGACGAGATCAGCCCGCTTGTGACGTTGGGGTTGGGGGCCAAGGCGCGGCTGATCGCCATCCCCACCACCTCGGGCACCGGCTCGGAAGCGACATGGGCGTTCGTGCTGACGGACACGGCAGAAGGCCGCAAGCTCGGGCTGGGATCGCGTGAGACGCTCCCCACGCTGGCCATCGTGGATCCCGCGCTGACGATGGGTCTGCCGTCGGTCATCACGGCCGATACCGGGCTGGACGTGCTGGCGCACGCGGTCGAGGGGTACAGCGGCCTCTGGCGCAACGACTTCAGCGATGGGCTGTGTCTCAAGGCGATGGAGATGGTTTTCGAGTATCTACCGCGCGCGGTCGCCGACGGCAACGACACGGAGGCGCGCGAGAAGATGGCGAACGCGGCCGCGATCGCCGGCCTGGGGTTCGGCAATGCGATGGCCGCGCTGGCGCACGCAATGGGTCACGCGCTGGGCGCGGTCTTCCACCAGCCGCACGGCCGCTGTGTGGGCATGTATCTTCCGTACACCATCGAGTTCGTCGCGCGCCGCGGCGACGGCCGCTACGCGGACATCGCACACGCACTGCACTTGCCTGGCCAGGGGGAAGGCGCTACGCCGCGCACGGCCGCCCCCTGCTGGATGGATGAAGCGGAGGCGGCGACGGCCCTGGTCGCCGCCATCCGGGGCCTGATGCGACAGATCGGCGCACCGGTGAGCGCCGCGGGCATGGGCATCTCGCTGGCCGAACACGAGGCCGCGCTCGAGCGGCTGTGCGACCTGGCAGAGGCTGACACGCAGATCGTGACCTCGGCCCGCATCCCGGACCGTGACGAACTGGCCGCGCTCTTTCGCTATGCTTACGACGGACCGACCGTGGATTTCTGAATGGAGTAGAGAGATGGCAAACCTGGTCGTGGAACTTGATCCCGTAACCCACATCACCGCAGGCGCGATCGGCCCGGTCGGACAGCGCACCTTCTTCATCCAGGCCAGACGCGGGCCCGATCAGGTGGATCTGCTGTGCGAGAAGGAGCACGTGCTGGCGCTGGCCGATGCGGTGGATGAGCTGTTTGCGAAGCTGGAAAGTGAGCTCGAGATCGCGCGCTACAGCGACCTGGAGGTGGACGAAGCCGAGATGCAGCTCAAGGAGCCGGTAGATCCCCTTTTCCGCGTCGGCGCGATGGGCCTGGGGTATGATGCCGGCCGTGACCGCGTGCTGCTCGTGGCGCAGGAGCTGGTGCCCGAAGACGAGGATCGGGACCCGCGCGAGGCGCGCTTCTTCGCCACCCGCAGCCAGATGCAGGCGTTGGCCGGCTATGGTCGCGACGTCGTCGGTCGCGGCCGCGCGCCGGAAATCCGGGCCCTGCAGGCCGGCGCGTATGTTCGGCGCAATGGGCATGAGGATTGAATGGCGACCTCGCAACCTGACCGCGGCCAGCCCGCCCCAGCAGCCAGCCAGGGCAGGCTAATCCACGAAACGAGCCCCTATCTTCTGCAGCACGCCCACAACCCGGTGGACTGGTATCCCTGGGGGGCCGAGGCGTTGGCCCGCGCCCAGGCCGAGGACAAGCCGATCCTGCTCAGCGTGGGCTACTCGGCGTGTCATTGGTGTCATGTCATGGCCCACGAGTCGTTCGAAGACGCCGAAACGGCCGCACTCATGAACGACCGGTTCGTCAATGTCAAAGTGGATCGCGAAGAACGCCCCGACATTGACGCCATCTATATGGAAGCAGTGCAGGCGCTGACCGGTCATGGCGGCTGGCCGCTGACCGCTTTTCTGACGCCCGATGGCCGGCCGTTCTATGGCGGAACCTACTATCCGCCAGAGCCGCGCCACGGGATGCCGGGCTTCCGGCAGGTGCTGCTGGCGATTGACGACGCGTGGCGAAACCGGCGTCGCGAGCTGGATGCGGCCGGCGATCGGCTGACAGAGGCGCTCAACCGCAGCGCATTGGCGCGGCCCGGCGCTGGGGCTGCGGAAGCCGGCGAGGATTGGGCCGCGATCCTCGACCGCGCGGCCGCGGGGCTGTTGCACGCGCTCGATCCCTACGAAGGCGGCTTCGGCGATCATCCGAAGTTCCCCCAGCCGATGAACCTCGACTTTCTGCTGCAGAGCTATCTGCGCACCGGCGATGTGAAGCAGCTCAAGGCCGTGACCTACACGCTGACCAAGATGGCCCGCGGGGGCATCTATGACCAGCTCGGCGGCGGTTTCCATCGTTACAGCACCGACAGGCGTTGGCTCACGCCGCACTTCGAGAAGATGCTGTACGACAACGCCCAGCTCGCGCGCACCTATCTGCACGCCTGGCAGCTCACCGGCGACAGCGAATACCGGCGGACCGTCGAAGAGACGCTGGACTATGTGCTGCGGGAGATGACCTCGGCCGAGGGCGGATTCTACTCGACGCAAGACGCCGACAGCGCAGGGGTCGAGGGAAAGTTCTTTCTGTGGACGCTGCCCGAAGTGCTCCAACTGTTGGGCGCGGATGAGGGACGGCTTTTCGCCGCCTATTTCGACGTGACCCCCCGCGGCAACTTCCATGAAGGGGGCCGGCCGGCCAACATCCTGCACATCTCCGACGATCTGGAGGACGCGGCCCAAAAGCTCAGGGTGTCGGAAGAGCGGCTGGCGAGCGTCGTCGCGCGCGGACGGCGCCTGCTCTTCGCGAGCCGCGAAGAGCGCGTGCGTCCTGGTCGCGACGACAAGATCCTGGCCGAGTGGAACGGTCTGATGCTGCACGCGTTCGCCGAGGTGGGCGCGGCGCTCAGCCGGCCAGACTACGTCGCGGCGGCGGTCCGTGCGGCCGGGTTCGTCTTGAGCAAGCTAACCGACGACGCCTGGCCAACCGCCAATCGTCCAACTTCCAGTTTCCAACTTTCAACCTCCAACGTCAAACGTCAAACGTCAATCCGACTCTGCCGCGCCTATCGAGGGGGCCGCGTTCATCTCAACGCGTATCTGGAGGACTACGCCGCGGTCGGGCTGGGGTTGGCGGCGCTGTACGAGGCGACCTTCGACACGGGATGGCTGGAGGCTGCTGCGGCCCTGGCCGAGGCGATCCTGGCGCATTTCGCTGACCCGAACGGCGGCGGCTTCTTCCAGGTGAGCGCAGACCACGAAAAGCTGGTCGTGCGGCGCAAGGATTTCGTGGACAACGCTGTTCCGTCAGGCAACTCGCTGGCCGCCGAGCTCTTCCTGCGGCTGGGCAAGCTGCTCCACCGGCCAGACTATGCCGATCATGCCCTGGGCATCCTGCGGCCGCTGGCCGACGCCCTGGCGCAACAGCCGCTCGCGTTCGGCCGGTTGCTGTGTGTGCTGGACTTCTGCGCCAACCCCGGTCGCGAGATCGCCATCGTAGGCGACCCATCGGCTGCGGACACGGCCGCCATGTTGCGCGAAGTCCGGCCGCGCTACCGGCCGAACGATGTGCTGGCGCTGCGCATCCCTGGCGATGACGCGGCCCCCGCGCTGATCCCGCTGCTGGCCGATCGGGGGCAGGTGGATGGCAAGGCCACGGTCTACATGTGCCGCAACTTCGTCTGTGATCTGCCCGTGACCGACCCGGCCGGTCTGGCCGCGCAGCTCACGGACGTCAGTCCGCGGCCGGTGGCTGCGTGAGCTCATCGGCCTGCACCAACCGCACCCCTTCGGACGCAGCCACGGCTTGCAGATCGGCCGTGAATCCGGTCTTGGCGAAGATGAGATACGTCACCTGTCGCCAACGGCCGGACGCATTCATGATCTGAGCTTTCCGCTTCAGGTCCACCAGGACGCTCACCCCGACCGGACGAGCCGACCACTTGCACTCGCCGACCAACGCCGCGTCCTCGGCATCGCTGACCGCGACGACATCAATCTCTTCGCCCTGATCCCACCACGCGCCAACGCGTTCCGGCAGGAAGAGTAGCTCGCCCGCGCGCGCCAGACAGGCAACATGTTCTCGCGCAGCGTCTTCGAAGGCATAGCTGACGAATTGGTCGAATGTCGGCCGCACCCGTTGTTCCATGACCGCCTCGGTCAGGCCCAGTTCCAGAGAAGAGCGATAGGGGTGCACATAGCGAAACCAGAAGCGCAGAAACGGATCTGCTATGCGGTAGATTCCCTTGCGGCTCTTCTCCGGCTGGCTTTCGGTCGCCGGAACCGAGCGCTGCACGATCTGCATCTGCTGGAGGGTGTCGAGGTAGGGAGCGGCCGCCGGACCGCTCGCCAGCCCCGCGGCCAGGGCGATGTCGTTAAGGCGCGTATCGCCTTGGGCGATGGCCCGCAGGATCGAGAAATAGTTGCGCGGCTCACGCAGCTCCTCCAAGAGCAGGAGGTGTGGCTCGTGGTAGAGCACGCCTTTGGGGGCCAGGATGTGACGCTGGATATTGGCGAGAACATCCACGGAGTCTGAACAGATGCTCAGGTAGTAGGGTATGCCGCCCAAGACAGCCCACATCTCGATCTGCTGTATGGGTGCGTAGGCTGGGAAGAAGGCGCCGGCCGCGGACAGCGCGAGCGGCCGCAAAAGATAGCCGCCGGTGCGCCGGCCATAGAGGGGCGCACGATAGCCCAGCAATTTGTGCTCCATCATACCGATGTAGGAGCCGCAGAGGATGAGCATCAGGGGCGTGGCGCGCAGCGATTCATCCCACACTTTCTGCAGGATGGATGGTATCGCCTTGTTGCCGCTGACCAGGTAGGTGAACTCGTCGAGCACTACGATCGGGCGACCGGGCAGCCCGGCCAACGCCTTAAACGCCGCCTCCCACGTGGGCAACGTGAAGCCCTCAAGCGTCGTCGCGTGATCGAAGCGCCACAACGCCTGTGAAAAGGCCGCCAGTTGATCGCTATCGGAGCCCAGCGTCGCGATGAAGAAGATGTTCGGCTTTCCCGCGCAGAACGCGCGCAGCAGCTCGGTTTTGCCGACGCGGCGACGGCCGTAGAGCACGAACAACTCCGCCTGGTCGGACCGATAGAGCTCCTCCAACTGCGCCAGTTCGGCGACGCGATCTACAAACATGGTGTCCTCGCTTAGAATAATCGCGATTATTTTACTTGCGATTATTCTAAGTCAAATCTGTTGTTTGGTCAAGACGGTCGTCCGCCGCGGATGGTTGCCGTGGCCTCAACCGCCGAAGACGCCAGCCAGCGCGCCATCATGAACTGCGGCCGCATACGGCCCGCGCATGGCCGGTGGGAGCAGGGCGGCGATGGCTGCCATGACCTCGCCGGCGATGCGCGCGTCCTCGTCGCGTTTCTCCTCGCCGGGCCGGCGGGCCAGGGTGTAGACCGGCCCAAAACGGCCGGTCAGCCGGACCTCCTCCTCGCAGATGCCCACCGGCAGCACCGGTATGTTGGCGGCCAGGCGCAACAGCATGCGGCCAGCCCCGGCCGGCGGCTGCAGCAACACCGTCTCCCCGCGGCCTTCGGGCGCGATGCCCAGCGCGCCGCCCTGGGCGAACAGCGCCCGCGCCCGCTCGAGCGTCTGCCGGACCGCAGCCGCGCGGCGCGCCAGGTCGCGCTCATCAGGCGGCATAGGCAGGAAGCCCCACACGCGCGCCGCGCGGCCAAAAAGCCAGCGCGTCAGCGGGGTGATGACTGCCGAGCGCACGAAGTCCCGATAGTACCACTCGCTGGTCACCAACCAGACCGGTTCGTGGCCGCGCGCGCGGGCGATGGCCGTGAAAGCCAGCGAGGTCGCCCACCAGGCGCCCAGGCCAGGCCGGCTGAAGTGATTCTGCGTGACCAGCAGGGGGCCGCTCAGGGGAATGTGTTCCAGGCCGTCGAGGCGCGGCGGCGCGGGCGCGACGGCCAGCATCTGCGCCATGTCGGCCGCGCAGGAGGCAGGTTGCCCGCGCACGATCCTCTGGACGCCGAGCCAGCGGATGCGCCAGGGCACGCGATAGTGCAACCCGTTCCCGTCAGTCAATGGCCATCCGCCTCCCTGCAATCTCCGACGTCAAGCGTCAACCATCAAGCTCCCCATGCCCGTATCCTCTCAATAATCCGGGGAAACGGCGGTCACAGACCGCCTACGAGCCTGCTTTCAGGGGGTCTGCGACCCCCGTCGGCCCCCACTTATTGAAAAGATACCCATGCCCCTACTTCTCAACCAGGCCGCGCAGAATCGCCAGGTTCTCCACATCTTCGTGCAGGTCCTCGCTCTTGGGCGTCTCCAGAATCAACGGCATGACGGCAAACCGAGGGTCCTTCAGGATGAAGCCGAAGGGCGCCAGCCCCAACAGCCCCGCGCCGATGTGGTCGTGCCGGTCCACCCGCGAGCCGAGGCCCTTTTTGCTGTCGTTGAGGTGGAAGCACTTGAGCCGATCCAATCCCAGCAGCCGATCGAACTCGGCGATGGCCGCGGCATAGGTCTCCGGCGTGCGGATGTCGTAGCCCGCGGCAAAGACGTGACAGGTGTCGAAGCAGAAGCCGATCCGTTCCGGCTCGCGCACGCCGGCCAGCACTGCCTCCAACTGCTCGAAGCGATAGCCCAGCGCGGTGCCCTGGCCGGCGGTAGTTTCCAGCACGGTCAACGCATTGTACCCGGACGTGGCCGCGTGAGTCTGATCCAGCCCCGCGATGATGCGTGCGATGCCGGCCTCTTCCCCCGAGTTCATATGCGCGCCGGGATGAAAGACCACGCCCAGGATGGCCAACTGCTCGGCACGCGTCAGCTCGTCGGCCAGAGCGTTGACCGATTTCTGCCACAACACATCGTCGGGCGTGGCCAGATTGAGCAGATAGGCCGCGTGCGACACCACTGGCCTGATGCCGGTCGCCTCTTGCGCTGCGAACCAGGCCGCGATGTCGGCCGGCGTGGCCGGCTTCTGCTGCCAGCGGTTTTGGTTCTTGGTGAACACCTGCATGGTATTGATGCCGATGGACTGCGCCCGCTCGAACGCGGCGCTCAGCCCACCGGCCACCGACATATGCGCGCCCAGTAGCATAGTAGACTCCGGGGGATTGCGGATTGACGATTTCGGATTTTGGATTTGCGATTGACGACTCTCGATCCGTCATACGCAATACGCAATACGTACTACTCCTCCCGCTTCATCTTCACCAGCATACTCCACGTGCCCTTTTGCGTCACCTCGTCGCGTTGGTTGAGCACCTCGACGTTGAAAGTCACGATGCCGCCGCCCAGACGTGGGACGGCCTTCACCTCCGCCACCTGTGCGCGCGCGTGGATCGTGTCGCCGATCTTGATCGGCGCGCGGAATTTCCAGTCGAGTCCCATGAATGCGATCACCGTGCCTTCGATGAAACCGGTGCGCACCGCCAGGCCCGACGCGATGCTCAGCCCCAGCAGGCCGTGCGCGATGCGCTCGCCGAACATCCCCTGTTTGGCGAATTCCGCATCGCAGTGAATCTGGTTCCAGTCGCCGCTGAGCGCGGAGAAGCTCACGATGTCGGCCTCGGTGACGGTGCGCGCCGTAGTCGTGACGCTGTCGCCGATGGCGAAGTCCTCGAAGTACATGCCGTGTCGAACGGTGAGATCAGCCATGTCGTTCTCCTTTGTCGGTCAGAGGTGAAGTGTAAACGATCTGCGTGGGCATCGTCTGCTTCAGGCTCTGCGGTCTGGCCCGGTCGAGCAAGGCGCGCTTCATGTCCGATTGCACCTGGAGCCAGACGCTGTTCGGCGCCCGACAGATTAACCGCAGCTCCATGGAGAAGTCGCGGATGTCGCCGATCAACACCTGGGGCGCAGGCTCGGCAGCCAGCCGCGGCTCGGCCGCGGCCAGATCGAGCAGGAGCTGCGTCGCGGCCTGCGGGTCGGCATCGCGCGGCAGGCTGAGCATGATCTCGAAGCGCCTGAGCGGGTTGACCGTGAAGTTGGTGATGGCGTTGGCCGCGATGATGCTGTTGGGGACCGTCACCACCGGCCCGTCGAGGGTGCGAATGCGCGTGCTGCGCAAAGTGATGTGCTCAACCGTGCCCTGCACGCCGCCGGCCGCCACCACGTCGCCCAACGTAAAGGGCCGGTCCATGAGCAGCAGCACGCCCGAAACCAGGTTGGACGCCACGTCTTTGATGGCCAGGCCGGTGATCACGCCGATGAAGCCGGCCGCGGTGAGCAGGCTCATCAGCAGCGGCGTCAGCTCCAGGATCGCCAGCGTGATGATGACGCCGGCCGTGATCAGCAGCGCGTCTAGCGCTGCATCCAGGCTGCGCAAATCGCGGCGTTCGATGGCTTGCGGCCGCACGCGTTCCGCGAGCCGATCGAGCCAACGGCCCAGGTGACGCACCAGGAACCACACCACGACCCAGGTAAGCGCGATGGCGAACCCGCGTGCCCCGACCTGGGGCCAGTTGATCTCTTGTCCCAGCAATTGGGCGAGCATACCGTCTCCTTCGACTCGCAGCGCCAGAGGCCGGCTTGCGCTGGTCAGCGGCGATGCGGTGGGATGGCCCCTATTCTATCACGTTGTGAGCCAGACTGAAAGCACTGTTTCCTTCTGGCGCGCGCGTGACGGTATTTGTCATGGAATTCGCGGGCCGTGCGCCAATAAGCAAGTTTGACAAATGCTACCGAAGGCAGTAGAATGCCCCTACTTCCCAGGGCCAGCGCTCTGTTTCCGACGACGATTGACAGGGAGGAGGCCGGAATCTGGAACAACCCATCCCCTCTTGGTCGGGCATCGTTCAATGCTGAAATGTCGCTCGACGTTCTGCCCGCTGATTGGCGACAGGCTAGTCCGTTCTGATTCTGACCGGTTCAGGCGATACGTGCTCGTGCGCCTGCACAAGACTCACACAAGGGGAGGTGATGCCCTCGAAAGAACGCAACGCCCTTCTCGGTTTTTCACCCACAGATCCTGTCAGTTCACAATCTCATCAGGAGGAACGCAAAATGCGCAAGCCACAACTGTTCATTGTCTTGTTGGTCATCCTCGCCATGATGATGACGAGCTGCGGTGGGCCCACCCCTGCGCCCGCGCCGGCCAAGGTTGAACCAACCAAACCGCCGGAACCCACCAAGGCGGTCGCCGCGCCGACAGCCGCCATCGTCGCCAAAGAGGCGACGCCGACCACCGCGCCGACCGTCGCCCCTGCCAAATACAAGGAAGCGCCTGCGCTGGCTGAGCTGGTCAAGGCCGGCAAGCTGCCGCCCGTGGATCAGCGCGTGTCGGCCAACCCGCTGGTGACCAAGCCGGTCGAGAAGGTGGGCAAGTACGGCGGCACGCTGCGCACCGCAAGCTGGTGGCCCGAAGTCGGCAACGTCCAGCTCTACTTTGCAGTAGATGCGCCGATCAAATGGAAGGCTGACCTCACGGGCTACGAGCCCGCGCTGGCCGAGAGCTATGCCTGGTCTGACGACGGCAAGACCTTCACCCTGAAGCTCCGCAAGGGCGTGAAATGGTCAGATGGTACGCCGTACACCTCGGCCGACTGGAAATTCTACTGGGAAGACCTGATCAAGGCGCCCGATCAAAAGCTCTATTCGGCGCCGGGTTGGCTGCGCAAGTCGGACGGTAAGCCGATTGACATGGAATACCCGGATGACTACACCGTCGTCTGGAAGTCCGACAAGCCGCAGTGGATCAACCCCTACTACATGGCGCAAGGCTTCTGGGAGTTCGCCAAGAACATGATGAAGCCGGCCGCCTTCCTCAAGAAGTTCCATCCCAAGTACACCCCCACCGCCAAGTGGGAAGACATGGAGAAGAACGACAAGTGGTGGCTGATCCCGGGCTATCCGTGCCTCTTCGCCTGGTGTCTGGGTGAGCTATCCGCGGATGGCGTGCGCTACAAGTTCACGCGCAACCCCTACTTCTGGCGGGTGGACACCGAAGGCAACCAACTGCCCTATATTGACAGCGTTGAGGTCGAGATCGTGTCCGATGAGCAGGTGCGCATCCTGAACTGCTCGCAGGGCAAGTACGACACCGCATTCCGCATCTGCGGCAGCCCGAACGACATCCCGTTGCTGACCGAGCGCGCTAAGGCCGGCGGCTATCACTTCCTCAAGGGCTACATGAACGGCGCGGGCGCGTGGCCCGGCTACATGGTCAACCAGTACTATGTCGAGGGCGGCAAGAACTACGCGGACGATACACCTGAAAAGGCCAAGGAAGTCCGCGATCTGCTGCGCGACAAGCGGTTCCGCCAGGCGCTCTCGCAAGGCTTCGACCGCAAACGGCTGATTGACGTAGCCTGGAACGGCATCGGCGACCCGAAGGGCGCCACCATCAGCCCGCAGTCGTGGCACTTCGCCAGCGCCGAAGGCAAGAAGGTCTATGAAGCGTGGGCGTCCTCGTATGCCAAGTTCGACGCTGCGCTCGCCAACAAGCTGCTCGACGAGATCGGCATGAAGAAGGGCGCGGATGGCGTCCGCCAGTTGCCGAGCGGCAAACCCCTTGTCCTGACGATGGACATCTCGGACTGGGGCGGCAGCTTGAAGGTGCAGACTGACGCCGCGGCCGAGATGAAGAACCAGTGGGAGAAGAATCTGGGGCTCAAGCTGGAGATCAAGAACCTGCAGGGCCAGCCTGACCTGGATACGCGTACCAACGAGGGCTACTACATGCTCCGCGGCGCGCACATCTCCGAGATTGACATCTGGACCTATCCCGACTGGATCTTCCCGATCGTCAACCGCTACATGTTCCCGCTGGAAGGCCGCTACTATGCCAAGGGCAAAGAGACCTGCAAGGCCGCCGCCGACAAGCCTTACGAGTGCGGCGTGAAGCCGGCGGCTGGCAGCCCGGCCGAGAAGATGCAGGCGCTCTATGAGAAGGGCCTGGCCGAGAAGGACATCGAGAAGCGTCACCAGGTCGTCTGGGACGCGATCAAGGTGATCACTGACGAAGGCCCGTTCGTCATCGGCGTCGCCGGCGACCAGGCCATGCCGATCATCGTCAAAGACTACATGCGCAACATCCTGGACTTCGGCGTGGTAGGGCCGTGGGCCCCCGCGACGCCCGGCAACCAGGTGCCGGCGCAGTGGTGGATGGACAAGTAAGATGTAGACGCCGTAGGGGCGGGTTAACCGCGGCTAACGTACGCCTGCTGGAGTTGGCAATCGCAAGATGGCGGCCGGCTCCTCGCTGATGCGGAGAAACCCGTCCCTACACCTTTTCCCCTGGCAATCCCCTCAGTGAGTACTCCGGAATCGAGGCTTCGGCCGGTCGTCCGCTGTCGAGCGCCAGACCGCCTGAAGGCTCCCGTCCGGCTTTGTGTCAGGAGTTGGTAGAGTTCAGGAGGCGCCCATGCTGAACTACATCTTCCGGCGTCTGGGTTATGCCGCAATCATGATCGTCTTGGTCTCTTTCGTCAGCTTTGTGATCATCAAGCTGCCGCCCGGAGATTTCCTCACACAGAAGGTAGAGCAGTTGCGCGCGCGCGGGGATCGCAGCGCCGAAGCGCGCATCGAGGAATACCGGATTCGCTACGGTCTGGATCGGCCATTCATAGAACAATACACAGGCTGGATCACGAAGTTCGTCCGCGGCGACTTCGGCGAATCGTTCGAGTTCGAGCGGCCGGTCAGAGATCTCCTCGGCCAACGGCTGTCAATGACGGTGATCCTCGCCTTGGCCACCCTGATCGTCACCTGGGTGCTCGCCATTCCGCTGGGGGTCTATTCAGCGGTGAAACAATACTCGGTGGGCGATCAGATCATCTCGGTTTTCAGTTTCATCGGCCTGGGCATGCCCGGCTTCCTGTTGGCGCTCTTGATCCTCTATTTCGCCATCGTGGTTCTGAACCAGGAAGCTACCGGTCTTTTCTCCCAACAATACGTGGATGCCCCCTGGAGTCTGGGCCGCGTCATTGACCTGCTCAAGCACCTCTGGATTCCGGCCGTCGTCAGCGCGGTGACGGGCACGGGCGGCCTGGTCCGCATCATGCGCGGCAACCTGCTCGATACGCTGGGGCAGCCGTTTGTCGAGGCCGCGCGCGCGCGCGGGCTGGCGAACCGCACGGTGGTCTGGAAGCACGCGGTCCGCATGGCCATCAACCCGCTGATCGTCATCCTGGGGTCCGAGGCGTTCCCCAGCATCATCACCGGCAACGCGCTGGTCTCGATCGTGCTCAACCTGCCAACGATCGGCCCGCTTTTCGTAGAGTCGCTGCGCAAGCTCGACATGTACATGGCGGGCACTTGCATCGTCTTCTTCACCTTGCTGCTGCTGATCGGTAACCTGGCGGCTGATCTCTTGCTCGCCTGGGTTGATCCGCGCATCCGGCTCGAATAGACGGGAGGGGACAATGGCTGAGTCATCGAAGCAGTCGCAAAGCAAGCCCGTCAGCCAGAGCTACTGGAGCCTGGTCTGGTGGAAATTCAAGAAGAACAAGCTGGCCATCGCAGGTGGCGTCATTCTCTTCTTGATGTATTTCTCGTTTGTGGCCATCCCTGAGGTCGTCGCGCCCTATGCCCTCGAACGCCGCTCCGAATATACCGAGGCCAGACCGCAGACGCTTCGCTTCGTGGATCAGGAGGGCAATTTCCGTTTGCGGCCGTTCGTCTACGGCCTGGAGCGGAAAATTGACCTGGCCGCGCGGCGGCGGAGCTATGTCGAGGATCCGAGCCGCGTGTATGACGTCTACCTTTTCACGAAGGGCGACCCCTACAGGCTGTTTGGCCTGATCCCGATGGACATCCACCTGTATGGCGTCAAGTCGGACGATCCGGCCGCCTCGGTCTTCATCATGGGCACCGATTCGTTGGGCCGCGACTATTTCTCGCGCATCATGTATGGCGGCCGGCTATCTTTGATGATCGGCTTGATCGGCCAATTCCTGACTCTGGTGATCGGCAGCATTGCGGGCGCGATCTCGGGCTACTATGGCGGCACGGTGGATCTGGTTGTGCAGCGCGTGACCGAGTTCCTGGCCGCGTTCCCCGACATCCCGCTGTTCATGGCGCTGGCGGCCGCCATCCCCGTCTTCTGGTCTCCCATCGCCGTCTATTTCATGCTGACGATCATTCTGGCGTTTGTGCGCTGGGGCGGGCTGGCTCGCCAGGTGCGCGGCCTGATCTTGTCGTTGCGCGAACGCGAGTACGTGCTGGCTGCCAAGAGCTTCGGCGCCGGCGACTCGCGGCTGATGTTCCGGCATCTGCTCCCCGGAACCATGAGCCACGTCATCGTCATCGCGACCCTCGCCATCCCTAGCATGATCCTTTCGGAGACGGCGCTGAGCTGGCTGGGCCTGGGCTTGCGACCGCCGCTGACGAGTTGGGGCGTGCTCTTGCAGGAAGCCATGACGGTCTATGCCATCCGGTTCGCACCGTGGCTGCTGTGGACCGTGCCGTTCCTGCTCATCGTCATCCTCGCCTATAACATGTTGGGCGACGGCCTGCGCGATGCGCTGGATCCGTACGGCGCACGGTAGGGAGGTGAGCGAGATGAGCGAAAACAACGTACTGGTCGAAATCCAGGACCTCCGAGTCGAATTCGACGTGCGCGCCGGCGTCGTCAAGGCGGTGGATGGCGTCTCGTTCGACATCAAGCGCGGGCAGACCCTCGGCGTGATCGGCGAGAGCGGCTGCGGCAAGTCCATCACCGCCCGCGCCATCTTGCAGATGGTTCCCAAGCCCGGCAAGATCACCAACGGCCAGGTGTTGTATCATCGCCGGGCCAGGGGCGCCACCCAAACGGACATCGTCAACATCAGCAAGCTCGATCCCGATGGCCAGATCATCCGCGAAATCCGCGGGGGTGAGATCGGCATGATCTTCCAGGAGCCGATGAGCTCGCTGACGCCGGTCTACACCGCGGGCACGCACATTGACGAGGCTGTGTCGTTGCACCGCCTGACGCCGCTCCGCAAGGTGGGCGATCAGTTGGCCGAGACGATCCAGGCGCACCGCAAGGTTACCAAACAAGAGGCGCGCGAGATCGCCATCGCCATGCTGCGTCGCGTCGGCATCCCCAAGCCGGATCAGCGCGTGGATAGCTACCCTCATCAGTTGAGCGGCGGCCAGCGCCAGCGGGTGATGATCGCCATCGCGCTCTCGTGCCAGCCCGCCATGCTGATCGCTGACGAGCCGACGACCGCGCTCGATGTGTCCATCGAAGCCCAGATCCTCGACATCATGCGCGAGCTCCAGGAGAGCGTGAACATGGCGATCATGTTCATCACCCATAACCTGGGCGTCATCGCGGAGATGGCCGAGGAGATTGTCGTCATGTACATGGGCAAGCAGGTGGAGCGCGCCAAGACGGTCGCGCTGTTCTACGAGCCGATGCATCCCTACACGCGCGCTCTGCTCCAATCCATCCCGGTAGTTGGCCGGAAATCACGCGCGCGGCTGGCATCGATCGAGGGCATGGTGCCGGACCCGTTCAACCTGCCGCCTGGCTGCGTGTTCCATCCGCGCTGCCCGGCCTTCATGCCCGGCAAGTGCGACAAGATCGCGCCGACATGGAAGCAACTCGTGGGCGACCACTGGGTCAGTTGCCTGCTGTATCAGGAGGTATGAGCTATGGCGGCGGAAGCAACCAGGACCACGGACGTCCTGTTGGATGTCAAGAGCCTCAAGAAGTACTTCCCGATCCAAAAAGGCTTTTTGCGACGAGTCGTCGGCTACGTCAAGGCCGTGGATGACGTCAGTTTCTTCGTGCGCGCCGGCGAGACGCTGGGCCTGGTCGGGGAGAGCGGTTGCGGCAAGACAACCGCAGGCCGCACGATCCTGCGCCTCTACGAACCGACCGGCGGCCAGGTGTTCTTCAGAAGCCGCCAACTGGCGCAGAACGGCGAGGAGGTGCAAGTCAATCTGGCCGAGATGGACAAGGAGCAGATGAAGCGCATCCGCCGGGAGATTTCGATGATCTTCCAGGACCCGATCAACTCGCTGAACCCGCGCATGACGGTGTCAGACATCATCGCGGAACCGATGATAATCCACGGTCAATATCATCCGGCCGAGAGCGAGGCGATCATTCTCAATCTGCTCCAACGGGTGGGCTTGCGACCCGATCACCTGCGGCGTTATCCACACGAGTTCTCGGGCGGCCAGCGGCAGCGCATCGGCATCGCGCGCGCCCTCTCGCTCAACCCGCGGCTGGTCATCTGCGACGAGCCGGTCTCCGCGTTGGATGTCTCGATCCAGGCGCAGACGCTCAATCTGCTGCAGGACTTGCAGCGCGACTTTCACCTGGCGTACATCTTCGTGGCGCACGACTTGAGCGTGGTCCAGCACATCTCCAATCGCGTCGCGGTGATGTATGTAGGCAAGATCGTCGAGATGGCAGAGGCCGAAGAGCTTTACCTCCATCCCCTGCACCCGTATACCGAAGCCTTGATGTCCGCGGTGCCCAAAGCCGACCCCAAGTACAAGTCGGAGCGCATCATCATGCAGGGCGACGTGGCCGATCCCTCCAACCCGCCGAGCGGCTGCTACTTCCATCCGCGCTGCCAGTACGCCAGGGACATCTGCAGCCAGGAGTCGCCCGAGTTCCGCGAGCTCCGGGCCGATCACTTTGTGGCCTGCCATCTGGCCGAGGAGCTGAAGCTGCGGGGGGTGTGACGACCCAGAAGGCAGGGATGAGAGCAAACCTCCCACGTGCCAGGTACTTCCGAAGTGCCTGGCACGTGGGAGGCCATTTTCAGGACGGACTGGCGAGCCGGTGGTTGGTCTTCTTGGGCGCAACCTCGTCTCGACTTCTGCGTAGAAGAAGCGGGGATGCGCCTGTCCCTCCTTCTCAGCGCCCGCCGGAGATAAGCTCATGTCGCAACCCAAGATCATCCTGCAACGCCTGGCCGCGCTCGCGCTGTGGCTGACGACCATCGGCCTCGGGATCGTGGATGTCTACTTCGTCCGGGAAATCTTCTTCGGTATCTATGCGCGTTTCTCGCGGGAACGGCAGCCGGCGGTCTTGCTCGGCGATGTCATCGTCATGCTGGCAGCGATCGGCCTGGTGGGTTTCATTGTGGTCTCTACCGAGTATCACCGCAGACGCTTCGGGAAGCACGAGTCGTGGGATCTATTCGCATGGACGCTGGTCGTGGAGCTGGCGATCCCGTTCATCGCGGTCTTTGTGGTATAAGAGGAAACCTGACATCCTCTTTGAGGAGGCGCTGCATGGCAGTCACGGCAAATACCGTCCAGTTCTTGCACCGAGTTCCCCTGTTCGGCGGTCTGAACGACCACCAGCTTGGGAAACTGGCTCAACGTTTCGTCCAGCGTCGCTACGCGGCCGGCGAGAGCATGGTCACGCAGGGCGAAGGCGGCGAAGGGTTCTTCTTGATCGTCTCCGGCAAGGCAGAGGTGCGGCGACGCCGCGCGGACGGCGAGCAGGTAGTCGTCAACACCTTTGGCCCCACGGACTTCTTCGGCGAATTGGCCTTGTTGGATGATGGGCTGCGCACGGCCACAGTGATCGCGATCGAACCGACCGAGTGTCTCGCGCTCACGCGTTGGGACTTCCTGAGCATCCTCAAGGATGACGCTGACATGGCGGTGAGCATCCTGCTAGAGCTGGCCAGGCGTTTCCGCATGGCGCTGGATCGGC
Source organism: Chloroflexota bacterium (assembly GCA_016876015.1). GTDB lineage: Bacteria > Chloroflexota > Anaerolineae > CG2-30-64-16 > CG2-30-64-16 > VGOD01. The sequence continues at coordinate 49,468 of VGOD01000004.1, read as the reverse complement.
TGCAATAGAGCCGCCATCGCCCACGCGGGCAGGCGCACAGACGCTGCCCCTACCCATCGCCCTTGAGGGCGGGCCAGAGACCGGGTTTCTCACGAGAAGCCCGGTCTCTGTCGTGAATTGACCTGTGAGCGTGATCGCATGAAGTGTCCTATCTGCGGTTTCCACAGTCTACCTGAGATGAAGTATTGCGGCCAGTGCGGCGCGCAGTTGGGGCTGGCGTGTCCTGGCTGTGGGTTCGTCAATCCACCCCCCTATCGCTTCTGCGGCAGGTGCGGCAGCCGGCTCGGCGACACGGCGAGGGTGGAGACTGCCTCGCCAACCTCGCTCGCAGTGACGGCGGGGGCTCCTACGCTGGCGCCGCTGGCAGGCGAACGCCGGATTGCCACGGTCGTGCTGGCCGATGTGCGCAGCTCCACCGACCTGATGGAGCGGCTGGGCACCGAAGCGTGGGTCGAATTGATGAATCGCGTGCTCCAACTGCTCGCGGCCGAAGTCTACCGGTTCGGCGGGCAGGTGGATCAGTTCCGCGGCGATGGCCTGGTCGCGTTCTTCGGCGCGGCCGCGGCGCACGAGGACGATCCGGAGCGCGCGGTGTTGGCCGCCCTGGCGATGCATGAGGCGATCCGCGAGTGTGCGGATGACCTGCAGCGGCGGTGGAACGTGGAGCTCAAACTGCGCGTGGGCGTCAACACGGGCGAGGTGGTCGTCGCCAGCGTGGGCCAGGCTGACACGCACCGCGAGGACACGGCCATGGGCGAAGGGGTGGCGCTGGCCGCGCGCATGGAGACCGCGGCAGCGCCTGGGCAGGTCCTGGTCAGCGCGCACACCTATCGCCTGGTCGCATCCAGGTTCGAGTGGCAGCCGTTGGGCGAGATCGTTGTCAAGGGCATCGCCCGGCCAATAGCCATCTACCGTCCACTGCGGATGCGCGCCTCGGCGCATCCCCGCCAGGCCTACGACCTGGCCGTGACCCTGACAGGTCGCGAGGCGCCCTTCGCGGCGCTCGCAGGATGCGTCAAGACGTTGTGCGAGGGTCGCGGAGGCATCGCGTTGGTGATGGGCGAGAAGGGCATGGGCAAGTCGCTGCTTGTGGAGCGCGTGCGCCAACACTTCGCCCAGCTCGCCACACCTTGCACAGATCCAGCCGTTGAAGCGGGCGAACGATCTCTCCCCGCGGTGACCTGGCTCTACGGCATCTGCCGATCGTACAACCAGGCGACGCCCTATGCCCTCTGGCTGGAATTGCTGCGGAACTGGCTAGAGATGACGAGCAGCGAATCCGCTCACGACCTGACTGACCTGCTGCGCCAGCAAGTCGAGGACTTGTGGGGCGTCCAGGCCGAACGCTACCATCCCTACCTCGCCATCTTACTTTCGCTGCCGGTGAAGGAAGATGCGACCGGACGCGTCGCCTCCCTCAGAGCCGAAGGCCTGCAGAAGCAGCTATCGCAGGCGATCTACGCCTGGGTCACAGCGCTGGCGCAGCGCGGTCCGCTGGCTCTGGCCCTGGGCGACCTGCAATTCGCCGATGCCAGCTCGCTCGCTCTGCTGAAGCAATGTCTGCCCATCTGCGACGCCGCGCCGGTTCTCTGGCTTGCCAGTTTCCGCCCCGATCGCTTCTCGCCAACCTGGGAGTTCCGCCATCACGTGGAAACCGCGTATCCGCACCGAGTAACTAGCATCACCCTGCAGCCGTTGACCCGTCGCGAAAGTCAGGCGCTGATCGCGCAGATGCTCGGTCAGGGGGCGCTCTCGGCCGAAACCGTATCCCTGGTGGTCGAGAAGGCGGAAGGCAACCCGTACTATCTGCGCGAGATCATCTACGCATTGGCGGAACAGGACCTGGTGCGCCAGGACGCGCAGGGGGCCTGGCGGCAGACGCAGCCGATCCGGTCGTTTGACATGCCGGGCAGCTTGCGTGGCTTGCTGCTGGCGCGGATTGATCGCCTGACGGCCGATGAGCGCCGCGTTCTTCAGATGGCGGCGGTCATTGGGCAGTCGTTCTGGCGCAACGTGCTAGAGGCGATGCTGGGCGATCCGAGCCCGGTCTCGGCCTGGTTGACGAACCTGCAGCGCCGCCAACTTATCCAGGAGCAGGGCCTGACGCCCGATTTAGGGATGGAGTACGCCTTCACCCCTGCTCTGGTGCGCGATGTCGCGTACGAAAGTCTGCTCAGCACGCAACGTGTCGCCTATCATCGCCAGGCGGCCGAGCAGATTGAGAATGTGGTCGGCCCGGAATCTCGCCGGCCCTATCATGGCTTGTTGGTGCATCACTATCGGCGCGCGGGCGATTGCAACCGGGAACTGTATCATGCGCTAGGCGCGGCCGAAGATGCACGGAAAGTGTATGCCAACGCGGATGCACTGGAACACTACACCCGCGCCCTGGAGTTGCTCGACCAGATCGAAAGCCAGGCAGCCCAGACGGACCAGCTCCGCTCGATTCGCGAGCTGCGGTTCGAGGCGCTCGAGGGTCGGCGCCAGGTCCAGCTTCTGATGGGCAATATCGCGGCCGGCCGGGCCGACAGCCGCGCCTTGCTGCCGCTGGCGCGCCAGATGAGCGATGACCCCGCCTTCCTGGTGGACGCGCTGCTCGCACAGCCCGAAGTGAGTGGCTCGGACACGCAAAAGGAGCTCCAAACGGGCCTGCAGTCGGCGCAGGAGGCGTTAGCTCTTGCCCAGGGAACGGGCGACAAACGCCGCGAGATGTTAGCGCTGATCGCTGTCGGCGAATTGCAGCATCTGCACCGCAACCCGGTCTGGCAGGAGCTCGGCGACCAGGCGCTGGCTCTGTCTCGGCAACTGGGCGACCTGCGCACCGAGGTGGGCTTGCTGCTGAGCATCGGCAATGCGTATGGCATGGATGACCTGCTGCGCAGCCGCGAGTACTTGCAGGCGGCGCTGGCTATCTCTCAACGCCTGGCAGACAAGGAAACCGAAGCCTGGCTGCTTGCGGCGCTCAGCCCACAGCACGAGCGCGACGGCGACTACTATCGTCAGTTGACCGAGTTCGAGCGCAAACGGGTTGCCCTCAACCGGGAGACCGGCAACCGGATGGGCGAAGGCCATGCGCTGATGTTCTGCGGCCAGATCGAGGCGATCTATCTGGGCGATTATCAGAGCGGGCTGGCGCTGATGCAGGAGGCCGTGGGTTTGTGGGACGAGACGACCGACAAGCTCTTCCCGCTGCTGCGCATCGCGCAGATCCAGGCGGCTTCAGGTCAGCTCGAGGCGGCCTGGTCTGCGCTCGAGCTTGCTCGCGCGGCCAGCGAGCGGGTAATCCTCGACATCGGGCATGCGGGGCTGCGGCTGGTCGAAGCGATCCTGCACAACGCCCACGGCGGCGAAGGCCATTGGCGCCGGGTGTTGGAGCTAGCGGCTCAGGTCGGGCAGATGGTGGTCGCGGATCAGCTTTCGCAGCAGTACCAGATGGCGGCCGCGTGCGAGGCGACGGCCGCCCACCTGGGATTGGCTGGCTGTCTGGCTGACACGGCCGCGCGCGACGAGCATCTTCGCCAGGCGCTCGCCGCGTCGCAAACCAGCCTCGACATCTTCGAGCAGTTCGGCTTTACCCAGGTGGTCGAATGCCTGGCCGAAGAGATCCTCTATCGGCGCAGCCTGGCGCTGGCCGCCGGTGGGAGGGCCGAGGAGGCGCGGAGCTTCCTGGCCCGCGCCCACGCGGAGATGATGCGCAAACATGACCTGATCCCCGCGGAGAGTCGCTATCGCAAGACCTTTCTGGAGGGGATTGCGTTGCACAGGGAAATCCAGGGCGCGTATCAATCCGCCGCTATGGATTGCCCGAATAACGCGCTGCTGATATAATGGCTGCGAGCACGATCTGAAGCCGACTGTTGCCATTGGGCATGTTCTACAACACCGGCATCAACGCGGTATAACTGGGTGTCATTCACAGGACTTACGCAGTGGCGCCGAAAACCAGCCACGAATGACACGAATTGACACGAAAATGGGTTGACCAGGCGGCTGAATTCGTGAAATTCGTGCAATTCGTGGCTACTCCGCACGGCACTGCGTAACTCCTGTCATTCAGGAGTCTGTGCCATGCTAACTCGAGTGCATGTCCAAGGGTACAAGTCCCTTAAGGACGTTAGCGTCAACCTTTCAGAACTTGCCGTGCTATTTGGGCCAAATGCGGCAGGAAAGAGCAACTTTCTGGACGCCCTCCAGCTATTCGCCAGGTTCGCAACCAGTAGGACGCTCAAGGACGCGTTCGAACCGCCATATCGGGGAAAACCTCTGGAATCTTTTACCTTTGGCAAGGATGGTCTCAGAGGCCTGCGCGCCCAGGAGCGTTTGTGCTTCAGCATCGAGGCCGACGTTCGGTTGTCGCCAACGGTTGTAGACGCAGTAAACCAGCAGATCAGAGACATGAAGGGCGCGGGCCAGGGGGAGACAGAACGTCTGGCGCCAAAGGAAGTTGACATCGCTGCGCCCGTCGTTCGCGAAGGCGCTCCTGACTACCTGATTGCGGAGGAGGCTGCGAAAGGGGCGCCGCCAGTGCGCGAGCGCAATCTGCGTTACCGGATCGAGATCGCGTTTTCTCCCAAGACCGGTCTACTACAGGTTGTAGACGAGTATCTGGCTGCTCTCACTGAAGCCGGACAACCGACTCGCAAGCGCAAGCCCTTCCTTTCGCGCGAAGGGAATCGGTTGCATCTCCGTCTGGAAGGGCAAGCACATCCGATGTATTACGAGCGGTTCTTGGATCACAGCATCCTGTCGCTCCCGCACTATCCCCCCCATTATCCGCATCTGGCGGCGATGCGTCGCGAGTTCGAGAGCTGGTTGTTCTTCTATTTTGAGCCGCGCGAGCGGATGAGGGCTGCCAATCCGGTGAAGGAAGTGCGCCACATCGGCTTAATGGGAGAGGAGTTGGCCGCGTTCCTCAACACCCTGAAAGCGTTGGATCCGCCTCAGTTCCGAGCCGTTGAGAAAGCGATGCGCACGCTCCTGCCCAACATTGACGGCATTGATGTCGAGGTCAACGAGCTGGGCGAAGTTGAGCTGAGGCTGCGAGAAGAGGGCATTCCGGTGCCGGCACGCGTCTTATCAGAGGGTACGCTGCGTATTCTTGGTCTGCTGGCCTTGACCGGCGCCAAAGAAGCGCCTGCGCTGATCGGTTTTGAGGAACCGGAGAACGGTGTGCATCCGCGGCGGATCAAGTTGATCGCCGAGCTGCTGAAAACCCGCGCTGCACTGGAGGAGACGCAGTATATTGTCACGACCCACTCGACTTTGCTCCCGGACCTGATACCCGATGAGTCTCTCTACGTTTGCCGTAAGGTCGCCGGAGCAACGGAAATCCGGCCTTTTAGGGCGTGGGGAGCGCTCGTAAGACAGCAGGAAGTCGAAGCGTCTCTCGACGATCAGGCCGAACCCGATTTGTCGGTCTCCGAGCGCGTTCTTCGAGGCGACTTCGATGCGTGAGATCACCCTATTCGTTGAAGACCACGCCCACTATGAGTTCTTGAAGGCGTTGATCGAACGCCTGGCTCGCGAGGATGGCCTGGAGATCACGCTCGATTGGCGCAACGTGCACAGGGGCCACGGCGCCGTGATCCAGGAACTGAGGCAGTTCTTGCGCGACTTTGTGCGCGGGCGCGGCGGCTATCCGGATCTGATCGTGATAGCAACCGATGCCAACTGCAAGGGGCTTGCGGAGCGCGTGAATGAAATCCGGGCGGTGACGGGCGCCACAGCAGCGCATGTGATCTGCGCGGTTCCCGATCCACATATCGAGCGGTGGCTCTTGGTGGATTCGGCTGCTTTCAAGACGGTTTTGGGTCGTGGCTGCGCACCGCCTGACCACAAATGCGAGAAGGCGCGTTACAAACGGCTGCTGATCGAGGCGATCCGACAGGCGGGCATCACCCCGAGCCTGGGCGGCATCGAGTTCGCAGCGGACATTGTGGCGGCGATGGACCTCGCTCGGGCCGGCCAGCTTGATCCATCGCTCCAGAGGTTTCTGGACGAGATGAACACCGTGTTCCGAGGATGGCAGTCTTGAAACATGACCCCACGCTAGCCACTGCGCCTCATCATTGATCCTCACATTCAGGCGACAAGCCGGGCCGCCAGACGGACGATGGCTGAATCATAGGTCGCCGCGCCCGCGGGAAACCACCGCCTGGCGCACTGGGTCAGCCAGGCGATGCGCAGCAGATAGAACAACCGCACCACGCCCTCATCCAGGAAAGCGCGCGGGTCGAGCGCGAGCGAATCCAGAAGGCAAACCAGGTCGAGCGCGGTAGGTCCCCAGAGCGGCCGCTGCCAGTCAATCACGCGCAGGCTGGAATGCGTCACGAACAGATTACCGGCCGTGAGGTCGCCGTGCACATAGCCGATCGGGGACTCGAAGGCCGCCAACACATCGGACGCCGCCCCTTGCCGGGTCAGTCCGCGCATCAGGGCCTGGTCCACGCGGACGAAAACGCCCGCCTCCGCCAACTGCGACAGATCGTCGAGCACGGTCTGCCAATACGCGAGCCACAGCGCAGCCGTCCGCAGATCGGCCAGCGCAGGCAGGTGGCCGCGGATAGCTGCGATCTGCGCCAGCGCCGCACGGCCGATGGCGAGCGCCTCCGCGGCCGGCAAGCCGATATCCGTCAGCCGGGGCGCCTGGACCTCTTCCATCAACAGCGCAGGAAGACCTTCCCCGTGCTCGATGAGTTGGGCCGCGACCAGCAGCGGCGAACAGGCGCGGGCATAGAAGGCGGGTTCGACAGTCGGCGGCGCCTGCACCTTGTAGATGCGCGTGGCGCCGCCGGCCAGGCGCAGCCGTTGCACACACGACAGCGGCCACTCATGAAGCATGGTCCGGCCGACGATTTCCGCGCCGAGCAGCGCGCTCAGTTGGGCGTCTTCATGCAGCCACAGCGCGAAGTGGGGATGGCGCTGCATCGGCCGGCTCCTGGGGCTGCAACACGCGCACGCACACCGGACAGGGAATCTCGACCACGTGTCCGGTCGGCCGCAAGAGGCCGGTCTCGCGGTCGAGCCGGAACGTCACGACCGTGTTGCTCTCCTGGTTGGCGGCCAGCAGATAGGCCCCTGTCGGGTCAAGCGCGAAGTTGCGGGGCCAGCGACCCTCCGTAGATGTGTGGCCCACCAGGCTCAGTTGGCCGGTCGCAGGGTCAATCGCGAAGATGACGATGCTGTCGTGGCCGCGGTTGGAGCCATAGACGAAGAGGCCCGACGCCGCGACGTGGACGTCGGCCGGCCAGTTCTCGCCGGTGAAGCTGGCCGGCAAGGTGGATACGGTCTGGAGCTCCGCCAGGTCGCCTTGTTCGGGGTCGAAGGCATAGGCGACCAGCGTGGAGTTCAGCTCGTTGATGACGTAGAGATAGCGGCCGTTGGGATGCAAGGCCAGATGGCGCGGTCCGGCGCCGGGCTGGGTCGCGATCCACGGCATCGCGTTCGGCGTCAGCCGGCCAGCCGCAGGATCGAGCCGATAGACCAGCACCCGATCGGCGCCCAGATCGCACGCCAGCGCGAAGCGGTTGGTCGGGTCAGGCGTGATCGAGTGCGCGTAGGGCTTGCCCTGGCGGCGGGGGTTGACGCTGGAGCCGTGGTGCTGGACGAAATCGCTGCGCTCGCCCAGGCTGCCATCGGCCCCGACCGGCAGGACCGCGACGCTGCCGCCGCCGTAGTTGGCGACGAGCACGCAGCGGCCTGTCGCGTCCACGCTCAAATGGCACGGCCCCGCGCCCCCCGAAGACTGCTGGTTCAGCAGCGTCAGTCGGCCGGTGGTCGGATGGATGGCGAATGCACTGACGCCGCCGGCCGGTTGCCCCGCGAATTCCCGCACCTCATTGACGGCGTAGAGGTAGGGCAGCGACGGATGGAGCGCCAGAAACGCAGGGCTGGCGACCCCCGCGACGACGTCCGTGATCTCCAACGCGCCGGTGGTGATCTCGAGCCGGCCGATGTAGATGCCCGCAGCGCCCTTCGTGGTGAAGGTCCCGATGTATACGGTGGCTGTAGCGCGAGAATCTGTGAGCATACGTTGACCTCCCGATGATATGGCGATCACTCTACGATCGTGGGCGCACGCGGGGCCGACCCAGTCATCACCGGTACTCCACCATCCCCGTGCGATGTTTCGCCGCCCACTCCCAGTCAATCTCCACGCCCAGGCCGGGACCTTGCGGCACGGGGATGCGACCGTTGCGATCTATGGCATCCAGCGCGTCCCGGTAGTCCCCTTTGTAGATGGGGATGTCGCCGCTGGCGGGCGCTTTGGGGTGGATCAGACCCATCTCGTAGTAGTTGGTGTTGCGGATGGCGGCCATGCACTGGCGCTGAGCAGGGCCAGGGCCGTGTAGCTCGATGTCAATCCCCAACGCCTCGCAGGCGTGGGCCAGCTTCATCATCCCCGTGATGCCGTCGTAGCCCACGTCCCCACGCACGAAATCGGTGGCGTCGGCCAGGGCAAAGTCAATGTGCGGCTCCAACGACCGCACGTGCTCCGTCATGAGCAGCGGTGTTTTGATGAGCTGGCGCAGCTTGCGGTGGGCGAACTGCGAGATGCCGCCGTCGCGATAGGGATCTTCGTACCAGAAGAAGCGCTCCTCGTCGCACGCCCAGCCCACCTTGAGCGCGTCGCCGAAAGTGATGTACTCGCACGCGGGGTCCAGGAGCAGGTCCATGCCGTCACCCACTCGCCGGCGCACGGCGTGAACCGTGGCGATCTCCTGGCTGATGGGCGCCCGGCCCCAGCCGTGAATCTTGAAGGCTGGGTAGCCCATCTCCTGACAGCGCAGCGCGAAGTCAGCATAGGCTTCCGGGCTGTCCAGGCCGCCGTTTTCGTCGCCGTGATAGGTGCTGGCGTAGCAAGGCAGGTCCTCTTTGTAACCTCCCAAGAGGCGGTAGATGGGGGCGTTGTAGTATTTGCCCGCCAGGTCCCACAAGGCGATGTCCACCGGCGCCACGCCGATGCGAGCCACCTGGCGCAGCGCCCGCCGCACGTCGGTGTAGATGCGCTCCCGTTCCAGCGCGTTCTTGCCGATCAGGTAGTGGGTGAAGCCGGGGAGAGTGGAATACTCCGCCGCGCCGCCGCCGGCGTACTCGCCGATCACGCCCACGTCGGTGAGGATGCGCAGGATGTAGCCTTTGCTGTGGATGACCCCGCTGGGGGTGTAGACCAGGTTGAAGCCGTTGTAGTCGGTCCCCAGCTCCTTCCGGGTGAAAGCGTACTCGTGGAGTTCGATTGCGGTGATCTTCGGGTCTGCCATCAGTTCCCTCCAGGTATACTGTCAGCTACTTCAGGATGTAGTAGGTCGCCTTTCGCTCCCCCACTTTCATGATCAAGCCCTGGTCCACCAGGCCGGCCAGCTCGCGGCGGATCGTCTCGTCGCTCAGATCGGGGCAGAGGTCGCGAAACTCGCGATTGGTGATGCTGCCGTGTTCGGCCAGATACGCCAGGGCGCGCTCTTGCCGCGGGTTGACGCGATAGTTGGCCCAGCGTTGCGCGGCCGGTTCCGCGCTTACCAGGTCATCCCCGCGGCCGCGCAACGTGACGCGAAAACCGGCCACGGTTTCCTCGAAGACCGGCGCAGGTAGACCGGCCTCGGCCATCACCACCATCATACGATCAATCCCGTAGCCTAAGCGTTCCACGAACCCCACATCCGAAAGGGCCTGGACGATGATCTCGTTGCGCGAGAAACGCTCGTGCAGCAGGTTGTCGAGCGTGACATGGCCGGGCAACCGTCCGGGGCTGTAGACCTCCAGGCGATCGCTGAACATCAGCACCCGGATGCTGTCCCCACGAATGGCATAATCGCGGTGCGCCGCCGCGTTGACGATTGCCTCGCGCACAACAGAGAGGGGATATTCGGTGGTCTCCTGTCGCGTGAAACCGCTCAGTCGCATCCCGCGGCGCATGTTGGCCGTCACGAACGCCTCGGCCTGGCGGATTTGTTCGGGCAAGGCGCCGCGGGCGTCGTGGCGGACGAATTCATCCCCCATCTGAAGCCCCGCATAGCGTACCAGGGTGATCTCGGCGCCGCGCACGAAGCGCTGCGGGTCGCGGCCAAAGAGGAGCACGCCGGCATAGGTCGGCGTCAACCCAGCGGCTCCCTGGGTCAGGCCGCCGCGCGCCAGCAGCACGCGCTCCCAGCTTTCGGCCGGCGGCGCGGCCAGGCAGCTCAGATAGGCGCGCACATGGGCCATCTCCAGATCGTCCAGGGTCGCGGCGGGAACCGGCTGCGCTTCGAAGCCGGCTTCGCCGCGCTCGAACAGCAGGCTGCTCAGCTCGCTCGCGGTCAGCAGCCGATTCGCGGGGCCAGCACGGGTGAGGTAGCGGCCGCCCAGGTTGTAGACGTGGGGCAGCCCTGGCGGCACTTCGCCCACGCACAACTGCCTGCCGTTGTGCTCGACGATCTGGGGCAAGGAAAGGATCAGCGGCGGGGTGGATAGCAACCCGGCCGCCTGGAACAGCGCGCGGGCGGCGGCTGCATCTTCGACGCCGGTGAGGCGACCGCCAGTCGCCACGCCGATCACGACCACGCCGCCGTGCGCGTTTGCCAGCGCGATCAGCGTCTCGGCCAGGCGGGCCGCGCTCGCGGCGGCCGGGCTGAACGCCAACCGTTCGCCGGCGCCGGCCCCAAGCCAGCCAGCGACATCAGATGCGGTCCACCGAATAGGGGAGAGCACCTATCTCCACTCCACGCGTTCGACCCGCCACCTGACGTCGGTGTTCACCCGCTCGTTGGCGATGCTGGTCAAGTGCCAGGCGATCTGGCGCGCTGCGCCGTTCAGGATGATTTCCGCAGTCACTTCGGCGCGTTCGCGACCGCGCCACCAGGTCTGCGATTCGGCCGTTGGCGTGCCTGCCGGCGTTCCAGGGGGCGACCAGGTCCAACGTTCGCCTGGCCCTGGATGGGGCGCCAACGTGCCGGGATGAGAGATCGCGATGATGCGATAGGGGGGCCGCGATGCTCCCTTCAGGGCTGCGAGCTCAGCCGGAAGGCTTGCATCGCCGATCAAGAAGCTGACGCCGGTAGGTGTGTCGTTGTTCGGATTCTGCCCGCGCAACAGCGCCACGACGACCCCTTCCGGGTAGGCCGGGTCTTGCGGCGCGCCAAAGCAGAAGTCTATGGTGCGCGCCTCCTTCTTTTCGCTCGCTTCGATGGGAGAAGGGATCGCGCCGGCCCTGGCGGGCACGCTGAAGTACTGTGCGTCACACAGGGCGCTGCGATCGTTGAGGCGATTGTACGTGGCGACCTCTGTGATGGGCTGCGCGCTGTCGGCCGGCGTCACCCTGGCATTGCCGACGAAGTGAACCCCGCGATAGCCGACCGCCTCGCCGCCCCAGCGGAAGATCGAGAGCCGCGTCGGATGTGCGTCGCCGCTGTAGCCCCAGATGGCGATTTCTTGCGCCTGACACGGCTTGCCGCGCTCGGCGGCCGGATAGGTCTTGAAGGCGGCGCGCGTCTCCCCCAGGTAGCCCTGACCTTTGCCGGTGTAGATGTCGGGGAGAAGTTTGTAGGGGACGAGAAACGCGGGCCGGTAGGGGCTCTGGTTGCCCGGTTCCTGTGACGCCCGATTGACCTGGGCGTCGAAGATCACCCCGCCGATCAGCTCACGCTCCAGGTCTTTTGACTTGTCGTAGCGGTAGAGCAGCAGCCATTCCTGCTCGCTGTCGCTGTCGAAGTTGCACTGCTGCAGGTTTTCCCGCTGAACCGACCAGGTTTGAGGAATCAGGTTCTTCAGATCGAGCGGCAAAGTCGGCTCTTCTGCGCTCCGCAGATAGCCGCCGCGCCAGGCGTACATGGCCGCGGCCAGGACGAGCAGGGCCACGACCACGAAGGGAACCAGGTTGCGCAAGTTCATCCGCAAGACTCCGCCGGGGCAGGGATGCCAACTTTCCGAAAGTTGGCATCCCTCCAATGCGCTGCGCCTGACTGCATCCTATCCGGCTGCGACCGCCGGAATCCCTTCGGCCGGCGCTTCGGCGGGGAGGATGGCAGGCTGTTTCCTGGCGCGCGAGCGTTTTGGCCTGGGTTTCGGCATGGCGATGGCGCTCGGCAACAGCGCCTGGGCCAATACGTCATCCATGCGTTCCGCCATCACCAGGCGCAGGCCGCGCTGGATGTCGCGCGGGACATCCAGCAGGTCCTTTTCGTTGCGTTTGGGCATGACGACGGTCTTGACCCTCATGCGGTGAGCGGCCATCAGCTTCTCTTTGACTCCGCCGATTGGCAGCACGCGCCCGCGCAGCGTGATCTCGCCGGTCATGGCCACATCGTGGCGGACCGGCCGGCCTGTGAGAGCTGAGATCAGCGCGGTGGCCATGGTGACGCCGGCGCTCGGGCCATCCTTGGGGATGGCGCCCTCGGGCAGATGGATATGCAAATCGAACTTGTCGAAGTCCAGTTGGTCCAGCCCCAGCTCCTGGGCATGGGCGCGCGCGTAAGTCAGCGCGGCCTGCGCCGACTCTTGCATCACCTCGCCCAGTTGACCGGTGAGGGTCAGGCCGCCTTTGCCGTTCATCACCGAAACCTCGACCTGCATCACATCGCCGCCCGCCTCGGTCCAGGCCAACCCGGTCGCCACGCCCACTTCGTCGGACTCATTCGCCAGCCATTCGGTGAACTGCGGCGGTCCCAGAAGCTTGTTGAGGGCGGCTGGCGTGATGCGGTGCAGCGAGGGCTTCTCCTCGGCCACCCGCCGCGCTACCTTGCGACAGATATTGGCGATGGCGCGTTCCAGGTTGCGGACGCCGGCCTCGTAAGTGTACTCGCGGATCATCATCTTCAGCGCCGCGCTGGTGAACTGCATCTGGCTGGCCTTCAGGCCATGCGCCTCAAGCTGGCGCGGGATCAGAAACTGGCGTGCGATGGTCAGCTTTTCCTCTTCCACATAGCCTGGAAAATCAATCACTTCCAGGCGGTCGCGCAAGGCCGGCGGAACCGGATCCAGGATATTGGCCGTGGTGATGAACATCACCTTGCTGAGGTCGTACGGCACCTCGAGGTAATGGTCGCTGAACTCGTGGTTCTGTTCCGGGTCCAGAACCTCCAAGAGCGCCGAAGAGGGATCACCCCGAAAATCCTGCCCCAGCTTGTCTATCTCATCCAACATGAAAAGCGGGTTGATCGTGCCGGCAGTATGCATGGTCTGGATGATGCGGCCCGGCAGCGCCCCGACGTAGGTGCGGCGGTGGCCGCGGATTTCCGCCTCGTCGCGCACGCCGCCCAGGCTTTGCCGCACGAACTTGCGGCCCAGCGCCTCAGCGATAGATTTGCCCAGACTGGTCTTGCCGGTTCCCGGCGGCCCAACGAAACACAAAATGGGGCTGCGCATCTTGTCCAGCGCGAGCTTGCGCACCGCGATATGCTCCAGGATGCGTTCTTTGATCTTCGGCAAGCCGTAGTGGTTCTTGTCCAGGATTTGGCTGGCGCGGGCGATGTCCAGATTGTCTTCGGTGGCCTGCGTCCACGGCAAGTCAACCAGCCAATCCACGTAGTTGCGCGCGACGGTCGTCTCGGGCGACATCGGCGGCATGGCAGCCAGGCGAGCGATCTCCTTCTCGGCCTTGGCCTTCACTTCATTCGGCATACTTGAGGCAGCCAGCTTCTCTTTGATTTCAGCCAACTCGCGTTGAGACTCATCGGCTTCGCCCAACTCAGTTTGGATCGCGCGCATCTGCTCGCGCAGGTAGTACTCGCGCTGCGACTTGTCCACTTCCTCCTGGACCTTGCTGTGGATGCGATCCTCCAACTCCAGCACATCCAGTTCTTGGCCCAACAGAATGCTGAGTCGTTGCAGTCGGGTGTTGGCATCCAGGGTCTCGAGCAGCTCCTGGCGTTTGGGCAGCTCCAGATCGAGGATATGGGACAACAGATCGGCCAGGCTACCCGGTTCCTTTTCGTTCATGGCCGCCACGTAGGCGTCTTCCGGGATATTGGCGTTGAGCTCGACGATCTTCTCGAAAAGGGCAAGCACGGCGCGCATCAACGCTTCGCTGGCCATATCGTGCCGTTCATCCTCATAGAGTGGAATGCCGCGCACGCGCAGATAGGGTTCGGTGTCAATCAGATCCAGGATGCGCACACGCTCGATCCCCTGGACGAGGACAGTGGTGCTGCCATCAGGCATACGCAGCAGCCGGCCGATCTCGGCGGCCGTACCGACATTGTACAGATCAGCCAGATCAGGTGTGGCGACCTCGGCGTTGCGCTGCGCCACGACCAGTAGCGGCGTCTCGAGGGCTTCGGCCATTTCTACCGCACGCACGGGACGATCACGGCCGATGAACAGCGGGGTCACGATGTTGGGAAAGACCACGGTATCGGGCAACGCCAGGACGGGATACTCGTTGCCCTCCAGAGTCTCCAGCGCGCGCAGGCCGCCTCCTGGCTCGCGATTGCGCAGTCGCCGCGCTTCGCCCTTACGCGTTCGCGCCCCGCGCGCCAGTAAGTTCAGCAGAGTCAATGGCCGAAGGCGGCCTATCGGTTGGCCGGGAAAGCCCGGCGCCTGCGTGATGTGCGAAGTCAAAGCGCCTCCAATCAGCCGTCCGACACAGCCTCGCCCGGCGTCTCGTCTTGCCACACCCAGTCATTGGCCGCGAAGGCAGCCGGGTTGCGTTTGGCCCAGGCGCGGCGGGCTTGTGCGACGACAAAGAGCGAACCGGTAACGCAGATCACATCATCTGGCCCGGCCCAGGCGACCGCTTCATCCAGCGCGTCATCCAAAGTGTCTCGCACGCTGACCGGCACGGAAGGATTGATCCGATGCGCATCCTCAGCCAGGCGATGGGGATTGGCCGAGCGCGGATGGCCGCTGCGAGTGAGGATGATTTTGTCGGTCGCGTTGTTCAGGAACGCCTCCAGCATCCCGGTGATGTCCTTGTCGCCCGAGGAGCCAAAGATCAGCGCCAACCGCCGGCCCGAACGGGGCGGAAACCAATCGCGCAGAGCCGTGCGGAGCTTGTGCGCCGAATCGGCGTTGTGGGCGCCATCCACCACCAGAGCGGGCTGCCGCGCCAGGGTCTCGAAGCGACCAGGCCACCGCGTGGCGGCCAATCCCCCGCGCAACGCTTCATCGCCGACCGCCAACCCCTGGGCGCTCAGCTCAGCCAGCATGGCGATAGCAGTGGCGGCGTTGGCCAGTTGGTGTCGGCCGAGCAGCGGGATGTGTAAGTCCGGCAGGACGTGGGCATCGGCGGTCCGGCGCACTGAGAACGTCTGCGCCTCCCGGTCAAAACCGTCTACGTCATAGGTCCAATCCACGCCCACCGTCACCAACCGGGCGCCAGTTTCCGCGGCTGCCTGCCGCAGGATGGCCATCGCCTCTGGCTCCTGCGGTTCGGAGACGACCGGCACACCGGGCTTGATGATGCCGGCCTTCTCTCTGGCGATTTGCGTCAGGTCGTGGCCCAGTCGCTCCACATGATCGTAGCTGAGCGAGGTGATGCCGCAGACCGCGGGCTTCACCACATTGGTAGCGTCCAGCCGGCCGCCCAACCCCACCTCGAGGACCGCCCACTCCACCTCGCGCTGCGCGAAGTAGACGAACGCGAGGGCTGTGATGATCTCGAACGCGATGACATCGGGCGTGGCCTCGATAGCAGGACGGCAACGCGCCAGCAAATCTGCCAGGTCTTGTTTGGGTATGAGCGCGCCGGCCACGCGAATTCGTTCGCGAAAGGTATGCAGGTGCGGCGAGGTGTACAACCCGGTGCGATAGCCAGCCGTGCGCAGCACCGACTCCACGAGCGCCGAGGTCGAGCCTTTGCCCTTGGTGCCGGCGATGTGCACCGCTTGGAAACGGTTCTGAGGATTGCCCAGTCGCACCAGCAATGCGTGCATCCGGTCCAGATTGAGCGTCAACGCGGTATACGCATAGCGCGGTACCTTCTCGTAGTTGACGTAGCCGAATATGAAGTCCAGGGCATCCTGATAGCGGCCCATGTAGTACTCCAAGATAATGATGATAGTCTCAACGCGCAGGAGGCGCAGCGGGAGGCGTCAAACGTCAAACCTCCAACCTCCAACCCCGCGTCATTCTATCGCAAGCCATCGCAAAACACAAGCCATTCATATCGTCTTTGTATGTTTGGCGATTGGCGGGAGAGGATGGCATAATCGGGGTGTGGACGAGGGAAGCATGACGCCTGACGACAGACGACAGAGCGAGGGGCTTCGGCAGGTTCGGTCGAGCCGCCTGGCGCGCGCGACCGATGCGCCGGCCGCAAACCCCAACCCAGGAGCCAAACGCGCGGGGAGATCGCTGGTTGTCCGTCGTTGGTCAGTTGTCTTTGGCCCCCTTTTCGCCTATCTCGCGCTCAGCCTGCTCCTCACCTGGCCTCTGGCTGCGCACTTCGGGACGCACGTGCCCGGCGATGGCATTGATGATCCCGCGCTGGCCTGGAACCTGTGGTGGGTCAAACACGCGCTGGTTGACCGGCCGCAGAATCCATTCGCCTGCGACTGGCAGTTCTGGCCGATTGGGATCAACCTGGCTTTCTACACGCTGACCCTGCTGAACGGCGTGCTGAGCATCCCTTTGCAAGTCGTGTTTGGCGTGACGGCAGCCTACAACGTGCTGTTGCTCTCCTCCTTTGTCATCGGCGGATCTGGGGCGTATCTCTTGTGTCGGGAGGTTCTGAGGTGCAGAGACGCGGAGACGCGGAGATGCGGAGAGGTTGCCGGCTCGTCCCAGGTCTTGCCCGCGTTTTTCGGCGGCCTGCTCTACGCCTTTGCGTCGGCCAAACTGTTCTATGCGGCGCTCGGCCAGGGGAACATCGCCAGCTCGCAGTGGATACCGTTTGCTGCATTGTATCTGCTGCGGATGGCGCGGCCCGATGGCCGGCTGCGGGATGCCGCCCTGGCCGCGCTGTTCTTCGTTTTTCAGGCCTATGCCGAGCTGACGTATGCATCATTCCTGGCGTTATGGGCAGTCGCCTGGGGCTTGCTGGCGATTCTCAGGGCAGTTGTTCATGCCGGCCGCGGCGCTACGGCGGATGAAAAACAGGTGGGCTGGATTCGAGGCTTGAGCCGGTTTGGTGGTCGGCGGCAGAAACCGGCTGATCCTGAAAGGAGGCTTCGCACAGCCTCGAGACCAAAGCAGTGGGCGATTCTCAGGCCAATCGCTCGTTTCGCCCTGCTTGCCCTCCTCGTCGCCGCTGGGATCGCGCCGATTCTCGCCAACATGCTGCCCGATCTGCGCACCGAAGGGGATTTTTTCACCTCTGGCGGCGGCTTTGCCGATCTCTTCTCGGCCGACCTCGCCGGCTATGCCCTGCCCACGCAACTGCACCCCTTCCTGGGCGGCGTGATCCGCGAGCTGGCGAATAACTCCGCGGCGAAAAGTGATGGCAGTTTCTGGCCGGTGGACAAGGGCCAGCACATTTATCTCGGCTATACCGCGCTCGCGCTCGCGCTGATCGGGCTGTGGCGCGGCCGACGCGGTGCAGAAACGTGGTTCTGGGCGGCGTCTGCGCTGGCGTTCTTCCTGTTGACCCTCGGCCCCAGCCTGCGCGTCGCGGGCCGCGACCTGGGCCTCCCGCTGCCGTTCGACCTGATCGCGCAGCTCCCCGTCTTCAAGGGCAACCGCTACCCCAGCCGATACAGTGTGATGCTGTTGCTGAGCGTCGCGCCGCTCGTCGCGCACGGATTTGCGATTTGGGATTTGCGATTTGCGATTTCTGATCAGCCATCACCAATCCAAAATCCAAAATCGGCAATCGTCCTCCTTGCTGCGCTGCTGATCTTCGAGCACCTGTCCACGCCGTTGCCCCTCTTCGATCTGACCGTGCCCGCCCTGTACGAGCGCATAGCGGCTCAGCCAGCCGACTTCGCCTTGCTGGAGCTGCCATTGGGCTGGCGCAATGGCGCGCGCGTGGCCGGCAAGCAAGACATCCTGATCATGCAGCAGTTGTGGTATCAGACCCGGCACGGCAAACGACTGTTGGGCGGCAACACCTCGCGCAACCCGGAGTTCAAGTTCCAGTACTTCAGCGAAGACCCTACACTGGCGCGGCTGATCGCGACGACCAACGCCGCCGATCTGCCCCAACACACCGCGCTGGCCGCGGCGCTGGCCGACCAGCCGATCGGCCAGGCAGAACGTGTGGCTGCGCGGCAGTGGGCCGCGTTTCTGAACATCCGCTACGTGATGGTGCATCGTCACAAATCGCCGCCCCAGCTCGAGACGCTGCTGCGCGATCTGCTGCCCGTGCGGCTCGCGGCAGAAGACGGCGCTATGGCGCTCTACGAACTGGCCGGCGACTCGCCCCGACCCCAGACGTTCGCTATAGGGACCGAGGCCAGCCGGATGATCTTGGGAGAGGGATGGCAGTTGGCGTCAGATGGGCAACGAGCCGGCGTCGCCGCCCAACCGCCCGCCGCCTATGGCCAGCGGCGAGAGGTGCGCCTGCTGCTGCCCCTCGAGCGTTCGGCGACGACGGTGCGCCTCTACGCCTGGTCGCTGGCGCCGGACCAGCACATGACGGTCACGCTGGATGGCCGCGTCATCGGCTCGATCCCCGTGGACCAGACGCCCGGCTGGCTCGTTTTCGATGCGCTGGCCGATCCGTTGCGGCCGCTCTTGAGCGATGTGCGGCTGCGCCTAACCGCGTTAGCGCCGGCAGCCCAGGTCGGCCAAGGACCCTGGCCGGTGGGCCGCACCGATGTCCGCCTGCCAGCCTCCATCCTGGCGCGCAGCGCCGGGCAAGAGGTGGGCGACTTCGGCCACATCTACGTCAATGGCGTAGACGTGTCGCCCAATCGCCGGGGTTACAACCTGGTCGCCCTCCAGCGCGTCGACGCTGCGCTGCTGAGCGCGGCCGCCTTCGATACCCACGGCGACCCCGCCGCGAGCGGCCGGCTGGCAGCCTGGGTGGCCAGTCTGCCGGCCGGCGCGGTGGTGGCAGGCGTTGTGCGAGATGAGGGGAGCTTCAACCTGAACTACGAGGCCGTGGCGGCGCTCAGATCACTGGGGGTCGCCGCCGACTTGCGCGGCCGCTTTCGCTGGTCACACGCTTTTGTCGGCGCGGTAGGCGCTCAGCCGGCCACAGCGCTGGACGCAGCCGACGCCATCCGGCCGGCTCAAGTGACCGTGGGTCTGCCCCTGACTGAACCAGGAGTCGGCATCGTCCTGCAGCAGGTTATAGTCGGTCCGTAAACGAGTTGCTTTTTCCTGGTGCGTGCGTTATGATTCTGCTGTGCCTGCGGCGCATGAGCTATGGCGTGGGACGGGGTTCGATGGACGGCGTCGGCGTGGGCCGAAACGCAAGAGACGCGGTCGGCGGCGGCGCTGCCCGCTGGGTCGAGATAGGCGCCGCCGGCTCTTGGGCCGCCTCTCTTGGCGCAGCAGAAGACGTGCGCTGAAGAAAAAGCCACATGCCAGGCCGGATGATCGAGTAGGTGGTCAGCCCATTCCACTGCAGCAGGTTATCCAGACCGACGCCGCACCGCAGTGCGATGCCATACAGACTATCGCCCGCACGAACCACGTATGGATTGGTGCAAATGATCGTGGGCGCAGCGTTGGACCTGGGCGCTGGCGAGATGGGATCGGCAGAAGGAGCTGTCGTGGCGTCTGGCATAACCAGGGTCTGGCCAGGATAGATTGTGGCCCAGTAGTTTAGGTTGTTCGCCCGGATGAGATCCCAGGTCGAGACGCCGCAACGACGGGCGATCGCTGACACACTGTCACCCCGCTGCACGACATAACGACCTCCGCAGCCGGCAGCCAGCAGATTAGACATGAGAGGCTGGATGCCTGCGCTGTCGGGGGATGCAGAGGCCACCGACGGGTAAACAACCGCGGCAAAGCACAGGAACAGAGCACTTAACGCCCGTAGACTATTCTCTCGACTCATGATACTGACCTCCTACCGCATCAACCAGTACCGATCGCGCACAATGCCGCCCTGGCCAGTGTTGCGTTCTGCTGCTCTGTCATCCCTTGGCGAAGCACATCTCACACACCCCGTGCTCGATGTGGGTCGAATATGACTCCGGTCATGCTTTTGCAGTATAATTCATCTGCGCTGGAAGTCAATAGGAATTTGGTTTAGTTTATAGCGAGGTATCTTTGTGAGCACTTCGACGCCCACCCCAAATGTGCTGCGGCGATTGGCGCGCCTCTGGGCGCTTCCGCTTTGCTGTCTATGTCTGCTCCTGTGGCCAGCGGCGGGCCTGGCTCAGGGTGGTTCCACCAGCCTGTGGCAGACCTACACGGTTAACGATGGCCTGCTATCGAGCAACGTCTCCGCTGTATTCCTGGCGCAGGACGGCGCGCTCTGGTTTGGCGCAGAGAATGGCGTCAGCCGCTTCCGCGATGGGGTCTGGCAGTCGCTGACGGCCAAAGATGGACTGCCGGCCGGTCGCGTGCGGACAATTCAGCAGACGGCGGATGGGGCAATCTGGTTCGGAGGTGAGACCGGCGGTCTGGCTCGCCGCACGGCCGACGGCGTCTGTTGCCAGACCTGGACCACCGCACATGGCCTGGCGAGCAACGATGTGCGCGCCATCCTACCCGATGGCGATCAGGCGGTGTGGGTGGGCACGGCGGCCGGGTTGATGCGTCTTGAGGCTGGCCGCCTGACGCGCGTGGACGCCCTGGCCGGCAAACCGATCTGGACGCTCGCCAGGGGCGCTGATGGCGTCATCTGGGCCGCGACGGCCGGCCAGGGTGTGTGGAGCCGCGGACGTGACGGCAATTGGCGCGCCCTGGAGAGCAGTCCACTGGTCTCCGGTCAGGTCTTCGCCCTGTGGGCCGAAAACGGACGCCTGTGGGTGGGCACGGAAAACGGGTTGGCCTATTACGCGCATGGCGTCTGGACGCGCCAGCCCCTGCAAGAAAACGATACGGGCGTCTGGGTGTTCGCGATCCTGGGGGATGCCGACGGCGGCCTTTGGGTGGGCACGTCTGCCGGTTGCTTCTGGGATGCGCGCCAGCCTGGCTGGCCTGTGGCGGTCCTGCGCGCCCGCGCCGGTCTGGCCGGCGACTATGTGCGCGGCATGACGTTCGATCGCAGCGGCGCGCTGTGGCTGGCCACCAGCGCCGGCGTCAGCCGCTATGCCGGCGCTATCTGGAAGACGGTGCGCTACGAGCCGCTGGCCGAGCAGCGCATCAACGCCCTGCTGACCGATCGCAGCGGCCGGACGTGGGTCGGCACCGAGCGGAATGGCCTGGCGCTCTGGGACGGCGCCCGCTGGAGCCACTTCACCCGGGCGAGCGGTCTGCCTGATAACCGCATCCTGGCGCTACTGGAGGATGACCGAGGCCGCATCTGGGTCGGCGCAGGAACGGGCGTGGGCTATTGGACGACTGCGGGAGGGTGGCGCTTTATTGGCCCGGCTGATGGTCTGGTTGGCGTTCCCGTGACGGCTATCGCCCAAGATTCAGCAGGACGCCTGTGGTTCGGCAGCTTCATGGGCGCCAATCGGTGGAGCGAAACAGGAGGCATGGAGCCGGTACCCGAACTGGCCGGCAAACGCATCAACGCGATCCTGCGCAGTCGCGACGCCGCGCTCTGGTTCGGCGCACACAATGACGGCCTTTTCAGATACGCCGAAGGCCGCTGGCAGAGCATCGCGACGACCAAAGACGCGCCGGCCTTCAAGAGCGTGACTCTGAACGGCATTGCGCAGGATCGAGATGGCGCGTTGTGGGTCGGCACCTATGACCAGGGGCTGTGGCGCTATGCCGCCGGGCAATGGCAATCGGTGGACAGCGGGCTGGCCAGCTCGCTGGTGCTGGCCGTCAGCTACTTCGGCGATAGCCTGTGGGTGGGCAGCGCAGGCGGCCTCACCCGCACCGATGGCCGCAGCACGCAACTTTACACAGGCTCTGTGCTGCCCAATGCACAGGTGTATGCCGTCGCGCCGGGCAAGGATGGCGCGGTGTGGATCGGCGCGGCCAGCGGCCTGGTGCGCTATACCCCCGACAAAGTGACGCCGTGGGTCAAGGTCGCGTCAGTGAACCTGTTGGAGCCCCGGGAGGGCATCGTGTCGTTGGCCGATGGCGATCTACGAGCGGTCCGACTGGCGGCCGGCGATGCCAGCGGCAGTCTGAACGACATCGTGTTTCTGGTGCAATTGGAGGGCGTAGACGAGCGCCCGCGCATCTATGCAGACCCACTCATTGCGTACAGCGACGTGCAGTTGCAGCCCGGGAAGTACACGTTGCGCGCCTGGGCTCGCGACGCGGCGTTCAACTACTCGGCGCCGGCCGAGGCGACCATCGTGGTTGCGCCGCCCCAACGCCACGTCGTTTTGCCTGGCGGCCGGCGTGTTCCGGCCGATTCGTTCTACCCGATCCTGGCCTTGAGCATCCTGGCTCTGGGCGGGCTGGCTGCTGCGGGCGGCGCAGAATGGCGCTCACGGGCTCGCGAGCGCCGGCGTCGAGGCGAGGAAACCATGCGCCAACGAGAGGCGCTGGCGCGCCACTTCAACCCGTACATCTCCGGCGAGCCGGTGCGCGAACCCGAGATGTTCTTCGCGCGCGATGAACTGCTGCGCAAAATTCTCAATGCACTGCACCAGAACAGCATCATGATCCACGGCGAGCGGCGCATGGGCAAAACCTCGCTGCTCTATCAGTTAGCCCAACAACTGCGCCAGGCCGAAGACCCCGAGTGGGTGTTCGTCCCGGTCTCGGTTGACCTGGAGGGGACCGCGCAGGATCGCTTCTTCTATCTGCTCATGGAGGCGACGTGGAGTGTGCTGCGCGCCTTCCTGACCGAAGCGCCGCCCGATCTGCGCTTCAGTCGTGAATCGCCCGCCGAGTACACCGACCGCGATTTTGCCGCTGATCTACGGCTGCTCCTGGATGCACTGAAGGCGGTCGTCGCACCGCGCAACGTGCGCGTGATCCTGCTGATGGATGAAATGGACGTGATCAACGGCTACGAGACGTTGGTGCAGCAGCAGTTGCGCCGCATCTTCATGAGCCCGCTGGCGCAGAATCTAGGCGCAGTAGTCGCCGGGGTACAGATCAGCAAGGCATGGGATCGCATAGAGAGTCCCTGGTACAACCTCTTCAACGAGATCGCGCTGGATCCCTTCAACGCCGAACAGGCCGCGCAACTGCTGATGGAGCCGGTGGCCGGCGTCTATGAGTGGGACTCCGCAGCTTTGGAGTTTGTGGTGGCCCATGCCCAGGGCCGACCCCACCGCCTGCAGCAATATGGGCTGGAGGCCGTCAATCACATGCTGGCCGAAGGCCGTGTGCGCATCACCGAGGCCGATGTCCGGGCAGCCCACGAGACGATCGAACGGGCCAGAACGGAGTAGAGCACTGTGCGCAATCCTTACGTGACCGGCGCCTACGTCGTGGGGCGCAAACACTACGGTCGTCGCGAGATGGCCGACTACCTGTTGCACGGCGACAGTCGCGCCTACTGGGTGGTGGGCAACCGGCGCATCGGCAAGACGTCGCTGCTGCGCCAACTGGAGCTGTTAGCCCTCAGTCAGAACCGCATCGTGCCGCTTTTCTGGGATATGCAAGGGGGCAACACCTTTGCGCGCCTGGGCCAATACCTGGCCGATGCCGTGCGCGATGCCGGCGCACGGTTCGAGGCGCTCGGCGTCACCGAGACGGCCCTGGCCAATGAGGATGCGTTAGGCCTGTTGGCTGCTCTCCGCCGCGCGACCCTCAAAGGCGGCCGCGAGCTGCTCCTGCTATGCGACGAGACCGAAGTGCTGATCGCTATCGCTGGCCAGGAGCCAGAGGCGATGCAAGCCCTCCACCGTGAGTTGGCCTCTTCTAGCGAGGGACTGCGCGTCGTCGCGACTTCAACCCAGGCCATCTATCGCTTGCACGATGCCTGCGCGAGCTGGTCCACGTCGCCCTTCCTGGCGGGCTTCGATATGTCGCAGACCCTCGGCAGCCTGAGCCGGCCCAGCGCACGAGATCTGATCCTCCAGTCGCAATCCGATGAGGCTGTGCAGGCCGATCCGGAGTTGGTCGAGGCCATCTACGACGCGACGAACGGCCATCCCTATCTGATTCAGTTGTTGTGCGCCCGCCTGTTCGATGAGCAGGGCCGGCTGCGCCCGATGGCCGAAGACGACCTGGAGGTGGATCCGCTGCTGCGCGGGTTCTTCAACAACGACTTCAACTCGCTTTCTGAGGCCGATCGGCAGATCGTCTGGGCCGTGCAGCAGGCCGGGGTGCTCGGTCTGGAGGCGTTGCACGCGTCCGGGTCTCAGAGTCTCGCTGAGTTGCGCCAACGGCTGCACAACCTGGAACGACTCGGCTACTTGCGCCGGATTTACGGCCAATATGCCATCGGCAATCAGTTTCTGGCAGCCTGGCTGGCGATCGAGCGGCCGGCGCTGGTCAAGGCGCCGGGGGCGCAAACCTCGGAGGTCGCCATGCGCGCGGCGCTGGTGCACCAGCAAGCCCAGGAGACGAGCTTCCTGGTCGCTCGCTTGAACGCCAGGCGGGCGCGGTTGGTGGAGCTGGAGCTGGCGCGCGCCCGTGATCTGCTGGACGTGTCGCCGCAGCAGTTGGCCGAAATCGAACGCATCCAGAGCGAAATCCGACATCTCCGCAGCCTGATTGCCGAAATCGAAGTGGGAGCCGCATCGCGAGATTGACCGTGCAACGCGTGACCGAATCGGACAACCGCACCGCGCGACCTGCCGCCCGCGACCGAGGGCGGCGCTGGGGCCTGGTCTTTCGGCCTGGCGTGCTGCTCGCGGGTTTGATCCTGGCCTACACGATCTTCTTCTCAGCTTACACACTTCAGAGGCATGCCGCTTTCCGCACCTTCGCGGCTGATCTGTCCTACATAGATCAGCCGATGTGGAACACCCTCCACGGCCGTTTTCTGGAGCGCACCCTCGACGATCGGCAAGTCTCGCGTGTGGCTGAGCACCTCGAACCGATCATTGTGCCGTTGGCGCTGGTCTACCTGCTGTGGAATGATGTGCAGGCCATCCTGATCTTGCAGACTGTGGCCCTGGCGTTGGGCGGGCTGCCGGTGTACTGGATCGCGCGGAGAGCTCTTGGCGGCGATCGCCGTGCGGAGTGGTTGGCGCTGGTGTTCGCCCTGGTTTACCTGATGTTTCCGGCGCTCCAGGCCGCCAACGTGGCGGATTTCCACGCCGATCCCTTCATCGTGACGCCCCTCCTACTGGCATTCTGGCACGCGTCGCGGCGACGCTATGGCCCGATGTGGATTTGGGCTGGGGTTGCGATGCTGGTCAAGGAGAATCTGCCTGCGCTGACCTTCATGCTGGGAGGCTATGTGGCGCTGGCCGCGCTGCGGGAAACGGCCAACAGACAGCGGGCGTTGTGGCACGGCCTCGCTCTCATGGCCGTCAGCCTGGCCTGGTTTTACGTCGCGACATTCGTGATCGTAGCGCCGCTGGCCCGGCAGGTCTACGGCGCCCCAGGTCCGATCTACCTGGCGCATCGCTTCACCGACCTGACAGGCGGGCTGGACGATCTGGCGCGCAGCCTGTGGGAGACGCTGCGCCAGCCGGCTCGCCTGGACTATCTGGCGGGGCTCTTCTCTTCGGTCGGTTGGCTGGCGCTGCTGGGGCCCGAATACTTGCTCCTGGGCCTCCCCGTGTTGGCGGCCAACACGCTGAGCAATTTTCCGGGGCAGTTTTCTGGCGAGCAGCACTACTCCGCGCCGTTGGCGCCCGTGTTCGTGATCGCGGCCGTGTATGGCGCGCGGCGCCTCCTGTGGCTCGGAGAGCGCCTGGCGGCAGCGTCAGCCCCGGCCGGCGCTGCGCAGCGTGACCGGCCCAGAGCGTCTCTGCACGGCGGCGTGATCGTCCTGGCGGTCTGGCTGCTGACCTGGTCGGTGAGCTATCATGTCCAGGCGGGCTGGACCCCGCTGGCGCGCGACTTCGAATGGCCGCAGCGCACCTCTCACCATGCGTTGCTAAATCGCTTCATGGCCCAAATCCCGGCGGATGCCGCGGTTTCGGCTACCGCGGCGCTGCATCCGCACCTGGCGCACCGAACGAAGATCTACGTTTTCCCGACGATCGCGGACGCGGATTACGTGTTGCTCGACGTTGCAGGTGTGACCGACATGCACCCCAATGACGTGCGTGCGCAGGTCGAGCGGCTGCTCGGCGCCGGCGAATTCGGCGTGGAGGATGCGGCCGACGGCTATATCTTGCTGTCTCGGCGGGCCGCCGGGATTGGACGCACGCAGGCGCTGCCCGATGCTTTCTATGACTTCGCGCGCGCCGGCGGCCGACAGCCGGCCTATCGGCTGGATGTGCAGTTCGGCGATCGGCTCCGTTTGCTCGGCTACGACCTGGTAGACGATCCCAAGTGGCGGCTGACGCGCTTGCGCTTCTACTGGCAGGTCGCCGCGGTGCTGCCGGCAGACGCCACGATCAGCGTCCAGGTGTTCACGCCGACAGGCGAGGCGGCCGATGATACCGCGCTGCGCCCCATGCCGGCCTTGCTCTGGTATCCGCCCGCGGCGTGGCGGCCAGGCGAGGTCGTGGTCGCCGAGAGCGTGCCGTGGTATCTGCCGCGCGAGTGGGCGCCAATGATCAGCGTGACAATGGCTGGCCAGCCCGTCGCGGCCTCGGCATCTGGATCGCAGGGCGAGACCGGGCCGGAGGACCTTGCATACACGACCACCGAGCGGCTGGGGGATGGCAGGCTGCGACTGCCGATCTTCGCGCGGCGCGGGGGCCGTCTGTCGCCAGCCGACTTCGAGAACCGCCTTGCGCCGGCGGCCGCGGCCTTCGAGAGCGCCGACTGGGCGATCGAGCTGGGCGGCCATCTGCTTCCCGAGAGGGTCGCGCCTGGCGGCCGATTGGCGATGCGCTTCTTCTGGCAAGGGCGGCATGGGCAGACTCCGCAACCAGCCCCGCGCGATTACACGCTCTTCCTGCATCTGCGGAACGCTGACGGTCGCACGGCGGCTCAGGGCGACGCTATGCCGACCTGGTTCGTACCCCGGCCCACATCGCAATGGCAACCGGCCGGCGATCGGCCGGCGCGCGGCCTGTGGGTCGGCCACGCCATCGCCCTACCGGCCGACCTCCCCCCGGGCGGCTATGCGGTGGTCATTGGCTGGTACTTCGGCGCGAGCGGCGCGCGCTTGGCGTGGGTGGACGAAATGGGGAACGTCCTCGGCGACGAATTCGTCTTGGGTCAGGTGACAGTTGATCCATCCGCCGCGCCGCGGCCAGATGTGTGCTGCTTGATGGCGCCGGAATGCTGCGCGTCGCTGGATTGATGGTGAACAGTCAGGTTCTTCGGATGGGACTCGAAGCGCGAGACAGGCCCTCGACAGATGTTCATGCTGCGGCCGACGCCAGTGCGCAGCCTCCCTGTGGGACGGCGCATGAAAGAGAGGCGGCGTGGATTCGAGGCTTTAGCCGGTTTGGTGGTCGGCGGCCGAAACCGGCTAAAGCCTCGAGACCAGAGCGGTGGGCGATTTTCGGGACACCCACCATGGCGCGGGGTGATGCACTGCTCCTGACGGCCCTCTTGCTGCTGGCTTTCGCCTTGCGCGTATATCGGCTCGACGCCCAAAGCCTGTGGTATGACGAGGCGGTGACGGCGCACGTCACGGGTCAAAGGCTGGCGGAACTGACGCGCTGGACCGCCGACGACATCCAACCGCCGCTCTACTACTACATCGTCGCGGGCTGGACGCGGCTGGCGGGCCGCGGGGAATGGGCGCTGCGCTTTCCCTCGGCCTTTTTCGGCACGCTGACCGCGGCGCTATTGTGGAGCGCGGCCCGGCGGCTCTTCCCCGGCCAGCGCGCAGCGGCCAGGGCCGGCCTGCTGCTCTTCGCGCTCTCGCCCCTGCACGTCTATTTCGCCCAGGAAGCGCGCATGTACACGCTGCTGACGTTCCTGGGGCTGCTGGCCGGCTACGCGTTGCTGGCCGCGACTCGGCCGGGGCGCGCGGCGGGATTCGGCTGGTCGAGCGCGGCGCGCTGGTGGGGCGTCTTCGTGGCCGCGGCCGTGGCCACGCTCTACACCCACTACTTCGGCGTCACGCTGCTGGCGGCCTATGCGCTCTGTTGGGCGCTTGCCTGGGTGCGGCGAGCAAGCCGGCGCGCCTCCTGGCCGCAGGCGTGGCGGCAGGCGGTAATCGCCGTGGTGGGCGCCGCGGCGATCCTGGCGCTCTACTTGCCGTGGCTGCCGGTGATGTTGGGCCGCTACCGGATTGATCGCTCCTACTGGCAGGGGGGCCTGAAGCTGGGCGAGGCATTGCGCCATGTCGCCATCAGCTTCACGACCGGCGCGCCGGAGACGATGCTGGAACCTGACGCGGTGCGTTTACTGCCGTGGTTCGGCGCGGCATTCGGGCTGGCTTTCGTCGCGCTGCTGGCGCGGCGGACTGCGAGGGATGAAAACGTCACTTTTGACCCCTGGACCGCCCTGGTTCTGCTTGTGATCCTACTCCTGCCTGTGGCGGCTGTTCTAGGGTTGGCCTCGCGCACGCCGAAATTCAATGCGCGCTACTTGATGCTCGTCTCGCCGGCCTATCTCTTGATCCTGGCCGGCGGCATCGGCGCGCTGGCGGCCCCTGCGGCGCGGAGCAGAGAGCGGCAGTGGCGCTTCCTGCTCTCAACGTCGCGATGGGCGGCTGCGCTGGCGCTTACCGTTTTTCTGTGCGCCATGGCCGGCCGCGGCGTATGTAACTGGTTCACCGATTGGGCGTTCACCAAAGACCAATGGCGCGAGCTGGCGACGACCGTGGCCGCGCAGATCGCACCGGCCGAGGCCGTGATCCTCCTCTCTGGACATGCGTGGCCAGCGTGGAACTACTATGCGCCTGACATCCCGGCCGTCCGTCTGCCAGAGCTCGACATCCTGGATGTGGGGGCCGTGCTTGGTTTCGACGCCGCCGCGACGCTGAGCCGCGGTCTGGCCGGCCGGCAGGCGGTGTGGCTGGTGTTGTGGCAATCCGAAACAGTGGACCCGGTCGGCTTTGCGCCCTACTTCCTGGATCGGGCCGGGGCTGAACAGCGCGGGATGCGCCAGTTCTGGGGCGTGAGCTTGCGATATTGGCGATTGCAGGGGGCCGCCAGCTTTCCGGCCGCGCCGCAGCCAGATCACCCTGACGCCGCGAATTTCGCCCACCAGGTCGCATTATTGGGCTGGGATGCGCCGCGCGCTGGCGAGATCACCGTCTATTGGCGGGCACTGAACGCCATGACGCGCGACTACCAGGCGTCGGTGGTCCTGACGGACGCGGCTGGCCGGGAACTCGGTCGCTGGGACGGCCGACCGGCCGGCTACGACTATCCGACGATGCGTTGGCGGCCGGGCGAAGCCGTCTTTGGTCGCTATCGCCTGCCGCTGCCGGCCGATGCAGCGACCGCTGAATACTACATCTCCCTGGCGGTGTATGATGCCGTTGACCCGGCGGGGTTGGATGTGATGGACGTCGCCGACAACCCGGCCGGGAAGCGCGTGCGGTTGGGTCCGGTGCGGCCGCAAGCTAGACGCTGACAAGACAAGGCGGAACCAGAGGGTCCAGACCGGTCTTGACGAAGCGGACGCCCTAGATTAGACTGCCGTTGTGTAGGTGGTCAGTCGTCATTCTTCTGCGGAGGTTATCCTGTGCGGGTTTTCCCCCGATGGCCTATCCCGATCCTGAAGCTGCTCGTCGCTGGCTGGATGCTGAGCGCGTGCGCGTTTGCGCCGCTCCTGGCCGACGTGAAGGTCGCGCCGGCGGTCATTTCGCCCAACGCCGATCGGACCGATGACGTGACGCACATCGCCTATCGCATTGGCCGGCCGGCCACGGTATCCATCTACTTCGTGGATGCGCAGGGACAGCGTTACTACTTTCGGAACGCGCAGCGCCGGTCGCCTGGCAGGTATACCGTCTACTGGGGCGGCGTGATCAACGATCCGCAAGTGCGCGTGGTGGGTGGCAAAGCGATGCTCGTGGAAAGCCGGGTTCTGCCTGACGGCGTGTACACCTGGACCGTCGAGGCCGTGGATGACTCTGGCCGGACGGCGCAGGTTTCGGGGCAGATCACCCTGAAGGACGCCGACGCGAGCCTGCCGGAGCTGCACAATTTCACGGTGGTGCCGCAGGTGTTCCGGCCCAACCAGGATGGCCTGCGCGACGATTGGGTCTCCATCGCCTACTATCTGACCAAGAAGGCGGAGCGGGTTCAGGTCTACCTGAAGCCGGCCGGCCGCAAGCCGAACGAGCCGGACATCAAATACCCCATCGCCGAGAAACCGTATGCCACGGTCGTCGAGGCAGGCGCGGCAGGCTATCACGAGTATCGCTACGAGGGCGGGGTGGATCAAGGCGCAGAGCCGCCGCCCGACGGTGAGTATGTGATCTACGGTGAGGCCGAAGATCGCGTGGGCAATCGCGTTGTCGTGTCGTCCACCTTGACGATCGTAGAGGGCGGCAAACCGCGCGCCGAAGTGGCCGGCGGCGAGATCGCCTGGCGCGGGGCGATGAACCGCGAGCTCAGCGTGGCGTTGGGCCAAAGCTTCTGCTTCACCGCGACGGTGGTCAACATCGGACCGGTGCCCATCCGCACCGCGGGGCCGTGGCCAGGCCAGAGCTTCAAGTTCAGCGAGAACTACAACACGTTGGCCGCGCGCGGCGGCGAGGAGTCGTGGTATCAGCAGGCCGGCGTCTGGCGCTTCGGCGTCAACTTCGACACCACCGGCGTGGACTTCCCCTTCCGCTGGGCTATCGGCCGTAAAGAAGACCTGGAAGAGCGTCTGATTGACGGCCGGCCGCAATACTACCTGTTGCCGGGCCGGCGCGGACAGGTCTTCGGCTGCATCACGCTCGATCAGAAACCGCCGGTCGGCACGACCTTCTGGTGGGGTGGGCTGATCCACGAGTTCGTGGAAGTGGCGAACAACTACATCGAACGCATCGTTGTGGCGGTCGGCGTACCGTGAGGTGAGAATCAGATGCTCGAACAGATGCGCTCGGTGCTGGCCGAGATCAGCGAATCTTACAGCGACAGGCGTTTGCACTTCTGCCAGTTGGAGCTCAGGAGCCTGATAGGGAATGCTGGCGTCCTGGCCGGTTCAGTTCTGGATGCCGCGACGTTGGCCGGCGTTCTGGACGGCCTGGCTGCGCGCCTGCCGGGCGTCAGATGGGACGCGGCCGCAGTGGAGATCCTGCGCGGCCCGGCGCCGAAGCTGATGACCGTGGCGACCACCCTGACCGGCCTGCACGCGGGGCCGTCGTTTCTTGCCGAGCTGCTCAGCCAGTTGCTCAACGCCGCAGTGGTCGAAGTTCTGCGCGAAGATGGCCGCTGGCGCTTCGTCCGCCAGGCGGATGGCTACCTGGGCTGGGCCTATCAGCCGTATCTGGCGGCCGCGCCTCGGCCGGCCGCCACGCACATCGTCTGCGAGCCGGTGAGTCTGCTGCGGGCCGCGGCCCAGGACGACGCTGCGCTGGTGAGCCGGGTCTTGGGCGGGACCGCTGTGCAGGTTGCGGCGACGAAGGGCAGTTGGGGACGGCTGGCGCTGGCAGGCGGCGGCGAGGGCTGGGCGCGCCTGGCCGATTTGCGTTCGTTGTCCGCGCGGCCGGTCGGCGAGGATGAGCGCCGGGCTCAGATCGTCGTGGACGCCGCGCGTTTCATCGGCGCGCCCTATCTGTGGGGCGGCTGCACCGCGTTCGGCGTTGACTGCTCCGGCTTCGTCCAGATGCTCTATCGGTTGAGCGGCGTCACGCTGCCGCGCGATGCGGATATGCAGTGCGCGGCCGGCCGGCCGGTCGCGCCGCCGTTCCAGCCGGCCGACCTGCTCTTCTTCGGCGAGAGCGGCGGGCGGCGCAAGATCACGCACGTCGCGCTGAGCCTGGGCGGCTGGCGGATCGTTCACTCTTCACGTTCGCGCAACGGGGTCTACGAAGATGATGTGCAGGCGGTCGAGCATCTGCGCGAGAGCTTCGTGGCCGCGGTCGCTTTCACGTGAGCCTGTCCACGGCGGGGGATCCGTGGCGTTCGCCCCCTTGGATAGGGATACCGTTTGCTCGTTTGCCAGATTGGACAAACCAGAAAGGCTATGGTAGACTAGCAATATCCACTCATGGCGATGTGCAAGCTCTGGGCTGAGGACGGAAACCTGGCCCAAAGCCAGGGCCAAGCATATCAAGCCCGCCACGGCAATGTCGAAAGGAGATCTACATGCGCCAACGTCTTTCGCTCGTAGCTCTAGTCCTCATCGTCTTGCTGCTCGCCACGACCGCTATGGCGGCAGCCCAAACCACGACGGTTCCAGCTACCGTCCCAGTCCCCGCGCCCGGCTCGAACGTGGTCGCCGGTCAGTGGGATGCGCGCTGCGCCGGGTCAATCGTGACAGTGACCGACGCAAACGGCAATGTGCTGGGCACCGGTGTGATCGGAGCTGATGGCAAGTTCGTGGTCTACCTCAGCCGATCGCTCCAGATCGGCGAGACGGTCACGATCACCAGCGTCTGTGGCCCGAACACGTTGGTCACAACGCTCGGTCCCATCCCCATTCCAGAGGCCGGAACGTTGCTGATGCTCGGCACAGGCCTGGCCGGTCTGGCGGGCTATGTGGGCCTGCGCTGGCGAGCGCGCAAGTGATCGCGCTGAACAGCCAGCATTACTCCAACTGAGTGAACTGCTACCAAGGGGCGCCCCGGCTCGGGACGCCCTTTGGTCTTAATTTGGCATCAGAGTGCCAGGCACTTCGGAAGTGCCTGGCACTTGGAGTGGGAAGGGAGATCGCGTGAAGAGACATTCGGTTGTGGGTGTACACGTTGGCAAGATCGGGCGAGGGTCAGTCTGTGGGCTGTTGGCGGTAGTGATCGCCGTGGGTCTGTGGCTGGCGCCGGGTGCGGCTATCGCTGGCACGCCGCTCTATCCTTCTGAGAATGAGCGGCTGGGATTCGGCGTGACAAAGGGGATTCAGAACTACGATGTATCGCCGCTGCACGCCGGCTGGTATGTCAATTGGGGAACCGCCCCACAGACTGCCCATCCGGCCGGGCTCGATTTCGCGCAGATCATCCGCACCACGAATGCCGGCTACACTCCCAGCGGCGACGCGCTGATGCGCGTCATTGATCGCAGCCCCGGCTCCCTCTGGCTGATCGGCAATGAGCCGGATTGCCCCCATCAGGACAACACGCGTCCTGACGCCTATGCCCGCGTCTATCACAGCGCCTACACTGCCATCAAGACGCGCGATCCCAGCGCACGCGTGGCCATCGGCGGCATCGTGCAGGCCACGCCGCTGCGGCTTCAGTGGCTGGATGCGGTGTGGACCACCTATCAGACCCTCTATGGCCAGACGATGCCGGTGGACGTGTGGAACACGCACGCGTTCGTCTTGCGAGAGGTGCGGCCAGGCCACGGCCGTGAATGTATGCCGGCGGGACAAACGGAAACCGGCGAATGGGGAGCGGGTATTCCTCCTGGGATCAGCGCCAACTGTGGGCTGTGGGTCAAGATTGACGAGCTCGACCGCCTGGATATTTTCCGGGAACAGATCGTGCGGTTCCGCACCTGGATGCGTGATCATGGCCAACAGAACAAGCCCCTGGTCGTTTCGGAATATGGCATCCTTTTCAACGAAGAACTCGGCTACCCCTACGCCCGAGTCCGCGATTACATGCTCGCGACCTTCGACTATTTCATATCGGCTCATGATCTCGCCTTGGGCTATCCCGCCGACGACTATCGCCTGGTGCAACAGTGGGCCTGGTACAGCCTGGACGACGACAATTTCGGCTGGGGCACAACCCACAGCGCGCTGATGAATCCGGTGACCAAAGCTCTCTATCCACTGGGCGCCGATTTTGCGCGCTACGCTGCGGCTCGGATTACGCCTTATGTGGACCTTCAGCCGGCCAGCTTCCGCGCGATCACACCTAACCCTCTGGTCTACGGGCAGACCGGCGTTGTCAGGCTCGAGGTGGACATTCGCAACCAGGGCAACACAGTCTCGGCCGCTTCCCAGGTGCGCTTTTGGAAGGGCGCTCCCAACGCAGGCGGTACGCTGCTGGGAACCGTCGCAGCGCCAACTGTGCCTGCGCGCTACGCGGGCACGGTCACGGCCAGGCTGGACTGGCAGACCCCTGCGCACGGTAAGCACGAGATCGCCGTGGAGGTGGACGCCGCCAATCAGGTGACCGAGTCGCGTGAGGATAACAACCTGCTGATCGTGTCGGTGGACTTCGGCGCGGTCAATCTGGCTGTTGGCCCAACCGGCTGGCGCGTGCAGCGCGGCCCCTTGCGCGTCGGCGAAGCCGCCTCGATCATACTGAGCCAGACCGCGGTCACACTGACCCAGCCTGCCAAACCCAGCCCCGGTCTGACGATCACGCCTCCTGCCTATCGGGCCACGTGGTACGACGGCGAACCGCAGGCCGGCGGGCAGGTCATCGCTTCGCACGTCATCTCGGCTCCGTTGCAGTTTGGTCAAAGTGGGACCGTGCCTGCCCAGACATGGACGCCGGTTGTGACCAGCCCGCGCACTGCCTGGCTGGTCGTCGGGCTGGGCAACGACGCGCCAGAGACCAGTCTGGCCGACAATCGCGGCGGGGTGACAGCGCCGGCGACGACCGATTTGACCCTGGTTCAGGTCCGCCAGGTGGGGGTCCCGTTGGCGCGACCGGGCGACCTGGCTACCGCCCATCTCCAGTTCCAGCTTGCCAACAGCGGCGCGCTGGCGCCCGCCGTTCCGGCGACCGTGGGTGTGTGGCGCGGCCTGGAACCTGTCGGCGCGAGCCTGGGGCGCGTGGGGCTGGCATCCGGCTCCGACTGGACGGTCTCGCTGGTGTGGCCTGATCTGCCGATCGGCGCGCATACTTTCGTGGCGGTCGTGGACCCGGATCAGGCGATCCCCGAGAGCAATGAAGGCAACAACCGGCTCGTAGACATCGCGCTGGTCGCGCGGCAGCGCCTTTTTTTCGTACTGATGGCGCCGCAGGGCCGCCTGGATTGAGCCGGTGGCCCGAATGATGGAGCTATCTGCGCGTCGCTGTTTCGGGCGCGCCTGGCGACTTGATCTTTTGCGCAGGGGGGTGTTCTGATGAGCCATAACTTGCGCTTGACCATGTATTTGTTGGCTGCGCTGCTGCTAATCGGCCTGTTGGGCGTCGGCCCGCAGGCATGGGCCACGCCTGGCCAGATCGGCCCGCACCAGGGCGGCACGATTCCAACGGTCACCCCGCGCGGCTCGCAGCCTCCCACCGCGCCGCCGCCCACACCACCGCCGACAGCGCCGCCGGCCACACTCGCGCCGCCAGCCGCCACGCTGGCGCCGGCCGCGCCGACCCTGCCGCCCACGCGGACGCCGACGCCCGACGCGGCTGCCTTCCTGGCGGCCGCGTTGGAAGCCAGCGCCGCACAGGTTTGGCCGGCCGCGGCCGTACAGCTCACCCTCACCTTGACGAATCGGGGCGCGCAGCCGATCACCCAAATCCTCGTGCTCAGCACCTTGCCGGACGGCCTGGACGCGGGTCCGCTGCCGCCTGGCAGTTCGCTCGTCTGGGAGGGCCGGACGCTGCGCGGCCAGATCGTGAGCCTGGCGCCAGGTGAACGCTGGACCGCATCCTTTGGCGTCACCGTGCAGCGCAATGCGCCTGCCGGTCGGGTTCTGCTGGGCCGGGCCGCTATCTTTGTCGCCGGTCGAGCCGCGACCAACGCAAGCGTGGCCCTGGCGCTGCCGCCTGCCGAGCTGCCGCCCACCGGCATTGAAACCCACCAAGTGCCTGGCACTTGGTGGGCCACTCTCAGGACAGCGCTCCTCAGTGACCCATTCCCGGGCCTGATTGCGCACTCATCGGTCTCGGGCTGAGACAGGCGAGCCGGGAGATGGCGTCTGTGCCCCGCGCGCCGCGTACCATCCTCACCATCTGGCGGTCCGCCCTGGCTCTTCCCGCCGTGTGTGGGTTTGCCGCGCTGGCGCTCTACAGCCGCACACTCGCGCCGGGTCTGACGTGGGCGCACAACGCCGCGGATGGCGGCGATCTGTTGGCCGCGGCGCTGACGCGCGGCGTGCCGCATCCCCCTGGCTATCCCACCTATCAACTGCTCTTGCGCGCCGCGATCGCGTTGTTCGCCAGCGATCCAGCCCGCGCGGGCAACTGGCTGTCAGCGTTGTGTGCGGCGGCGTCTGTGGCGCTGATGGCTGACCTGATTCGCCGCGTCCTCCCCTCCCGGTCCTGGCGCGGCCTGGTCGCGTTCAGCGCGGCCCTTGCCTGGGCCGCCTCGCCAACCTTGTGGAGCCAGGCGGTCGTCACAGAGGTGTACACCCTCAACGCCCTGTTTGTGGCGGCGATTCTTTGGACCCTCTGGCGTTGGCGCGAAGGGCAGAAGACTGGCGGGAGGCCCGGAGCATGGCTGATCCTGGCCGGGTTCATCTTTGGTTTGGGGATGGGCAACCACGTCTCCCTGGCCTTGCTGCTGCCGGGGGGCGCGGCCTGGTTGTGGTCCAATCGGGGGTCAGATTGCAAATTGCAGATTGCACTCGCGATTGCCGTCGGGCTGAGCGTCTACGCATATTTGCCTTGGGCCGCGGCCGGCAACCCGCCGGTGAATTGGGGCGATCCGCGCACCCTGGAGCGCTTCTGGTGGCTGGTCTCCGGCCAGGTCTACCAGGGGTTGGCCTTCAACGTGGGCTGGGCCTATCTGCCCGGCCGGCTGGCCGCGTGGGTGGCCGATGCGCTCCGTCAGTTCGGCGGTCCGTGGGCCGCATTGCTCGCCCTGGTCGGACTTTGGCGGCTCGATCGCGGGGATCATGCGTGGTGGCGGCTGACGGCCATCGTGGGGCTGGTCTATAGCGCTTTCGCCGTGGGCTACAAAAGCCCTGATTCGCACGTCTACCTGATTCCCGTGTGGGCGGTCGCAACTACGTGGTTGGCCGCGGGTCTGGATTATGGGTTGCACGTAGGCGATCGCGCCCTGCAGCGGCTTCGCCGGGGACCCCTCACGTCATCCGCGGGGGGCGATAGCCGGCGCTCTAGCCGGCCGGTCTCTTATGCGCTGCGCGGCCTCGCCATCGCTCTGCTCCTGGCGCTTCCCGCCATGCCGGCTCTCCGTTTCTGGAGCGAGATGGACCTGAGCCACGATCGAGCCGCGCAAGCCTATCTGGACGGCGTGTTAGCGACCGCACAGCCCGCCGCGATCATCTTGGCGGCCACCGATGGCCCGACGTTTGCGTTGTGGTACGCCATCTATGGCCGCGAGATTCGACCAGATCTGATTCCCATCAACGTCAACCTCTACGCCTTTGGCTGGTATCGCGAGACCCTGGCAGGCAGACACCCGGAGCTGCTGCAGATCGTGGGTGGAAGCCTGCCCTTGCTCGATCAGTTCGTGTTGGCCGCCGCGGCCGTGCAACCGCTCTACCGCGGCGAGCCGCTGAATGTCGTACTATCGGGCCTGACGGAAGGACCGGCTGAGGGGTCATTGGTGCGATTGGTGCTGCCATGAACTGGAAAAGAGTGCTCATCTACGCAACGATTTTGCTGGTCATCCTGGCAGTGGGCTGGCTGGGATGGCGCGGCTGGCGCACGGCGACCTACGCGCGGTTGGCGCTGGCCGATCTACGCCGTCTGGAGGCGACGGCCCGCGATCTCTCGCCGGCCGCGCTGCCGATCGTGCGGCAGGACCTGGCCGCGCTCGAACAGCACCTTACGGCGACGCGTTCGGCTGCCCGGCCCTTCCTGTGGGCGGCGGGCCGGCTCGGCTGGCTCCCGCGGATCGGCGCCACCGTGCAAGCCGCGCCCGCGCTCGTTGACCTGGCGGTCGAGCTGATCGGCGGGGGGCGGGCCACGCTGGACGCCTTGACCCCCGTCACCGACCTTCTCGACCAACGCGGGGAAGGCGATCTATTGGGCCGCGCCGTGCCCGCCCTGGCGCAGGCCGCGCCGCGCCTGGCCGAGGCCGACGTCTGGCTGGCGCGCGCCGAGACGCTGCTGGCTGGAATCGGCCGGCCACTGCATCCGCAAGTGGAGCGCCTGATGGCGCGGCTGGATCGCTACCTGCCGTTGGCGGTCGCTGCGGTGCGCGGGGCCCAGGCTGCGCCTGCGCTGCTCGGCGCCGATGAGCCGCGCAGCTACCTGATCCTGGCGCAAAACAACCACGAATTGCGGGGCGCGGGCGGCTTCATCAGCGGTGTGGGGGTCGTGCGCCTGGACGCCGGCCAGATCGTAGACCTCAAGCTGAGCGACAGCTATGTGGTGGACAACCTCCAGCAGCCGCATCCACGACCGCCTGCGGCGCTGGCCGAGCAGGTCGGCGCGCAGATGCTCTTGCTGCGCGACAGCAACTGGTCGCCCGACTTTCCCACCAGCGCAGAGGTGGCGCGTGCGCTCTTCCAGCAAGATCAGGGAGTAGCGACGGATGGCGCCATTGCCCTGGATCTCGAGGCGGTGCGCCTGCTGGTGGCCGCGCTGGAGCCGCTGAACGTGCCAGGGATGGCTGGCCCGGTCACGGGCGCCAATGCCATCGCCCAGATGAAACAGGCCTGGACCGCCCCTTCCACCACACAAGCGACTGTGCAAGAGGCCAGCTCATCCGACTGGTGGCGCAAGCGCAAGGACTTCATGGGCGAGCTGGTCGCGGCGGCGCTCGCAAAGCTCCAGGGAGGGGGTGAGTTGAACCCCGCTGCCCTGGCAAACGCCCTGCTCACGATGCTCGACCGCCGGCACTTGCAGATCGCAGTGGACGACCCGACCGTGGCTGCGCTCCTGGCAGAGCGCGGCTGGGACGGCGGTCTGCGTCCGCTGGCCGGCGCCGATTTCCTGGCCGTGGTGGACAGCAACCTGGGCTACAACAAAGTCAATGCAGCGGTCCAGCAGGCGATCGCCTACCGCGTGGAACCCGATGGCCGTGCTCCTGGGGCGCTGACCGCCACCCTGATCTTGACCTACACACATACGGCGGGTGCGCTGCCCGCGGACCAGCCGTGCGACCGCACCCCACGCTATGGCGACTCTTACGATGAGATGATTCGGCGCTGCTATTGGGACTATCTGCGCGTCTACGCGCCGGCCGACAGCGAGCTGTTGGCGTCCGAGGGCCTCAACCGGCCACAGACCGAGCGGGGCGAGCGGGGCGCGGCCGTCTTCACCGGCGATTTCGTCTTGCGGCCGGCCGGCCGCCATGTTGTGATCCTGCGCTACCGGCTGCCGCAGACGGTTTCGGCCGCGCCCTACCGGCTGCTGGCGCGCAAACAGGCGGGAACACTCGCGCCGGCCCTGCGCGTGCAGATGGGGACTTGCGACTGGCGTACAGACCTGGGCCAGGATCGCAGCCTGACTTGCGCAGCGCCTTGATAGAGGAAGCTTCATGCCCGGTGATGAAAATCAATACGACGTCCTGTGCTACGGCACGGTCAGCGTAGACAACATCATCCACGTGCCGCACCTGCCGGGCCCCCGCCGCGATGTGCAGGCCATCTCTGAACACGATGAGCTGGGCGGCGAAGCTCTCAAGGTCGCGCTGCCGCTGGCTGTATGGGGCCTGCGCGTATTGGTGGCAGGCAACGTCATCGGAACCGATCGGCGGGCGAAATTCATCCTGGAGGAGTTGTCTCGTCACCCAGACCTCGATGCGCGCTATATCCGGCAAGATCCTGGCGTAGCGACCCCTTTTGCGCGGGTCATCGTCACGCCTGACGGTGAGCGCAGTCGCATCACCTCCGGTTACGAAAAGGCCCCCCAGACCGAACTCACCGCGGAGATGATGCAGCAGGCGCAGCTTCTCAGCGTGGACGCCTACGGCTGCGCTGAACGCGAACGGGCCGCGAGCGCGGCGCACGTCTTGGGCAAGCGCATCATCACAGCCGACGCCCTCTGGCCGCAAAGCCCGCTGGCCAGCCTGAGCGACGTGGTGATCATCTCGGGCGCTCTGCTCAAGCTCAATTTTCCCGGCGCGTACGAGTACGATCACGCGCTCGCCCTGCAGCAGCAAG
Source organism: Chloroflexota bacterium (assembly GCA_016876015.1). Classification (GTDB taxonomy): domain Bacteria; phylum Chloroflexota; class Anaerolineae; order CG2-30-64-16; family CG2-30-64-16; genus VGOD01. Next base: position 9,592 of record VGOD01000004.1, on the reverse strand, counting down.
GCGCGGGCGTGGTCATCATCACCGATGGCCCGCGGCCGGTGCTCGTGGTGCGCGCTGATGGCTCGCCTTTCGGGGTCGAACCCTATGAAATCCGCGACGTGGGAGATACCAGCAGCGCGGGAACCATGTTCAAGGCCGGCATCATCTACAGTTGGCTTCAGGCGGGCTGGTCGCTAGAGCACGCGGTCAGATTCGCCTGCGCCGCAGCCGGACTGAGCTGCCAGCGCCGGCCCAAGGATGCCCCTCTGCCGAGACTGGCGGAGATCGCCGCCCTGATGGGCGGCCAACCCAGATAGACAACCGCTAATCATGCCATTTCGGAGCGAATGCCCTGTGTCTTTCCCCAGCTATGTCTCCCGCAACGGCGCGTTGATCTCGCCCGCGGAGGCGTTGATACCCGTCTTCAATCCGGCGCTCTATGGCGCCTATGGCGTCTATGAATCCATGCCCGTGTTCAAGGGGATTGTGTTCGCACAAAGGCCGCACCTGGAGCGCCTGGCGCGCTCGGCCGCGATCATCGAACTGCCTTTGCCCGCTGATCTGCCTGCTTTCGAGCGGTGGATCGCCGACCTTCTGGCAGCGCACGGACGTCCCGATTGCACGCTGCGCATCTTCGTCGTGGGCGCGAACAACAACGGAGAATCCACGGTGTTCATCTGGCCGCAACCCGCGGCAGTCTATCCGGCCGAGTTCTACGCCGCAGGCGCGACCGCCATCACCTTCGAGGCCCGGCGCTGCCTGCCAGAGGCTAAGTCGCTGAACAGCCTGGCGAGCTACCTGGCTCAGAAACATGCCCGCGCGGCCGGGGTCCACGAGGCGTTTTTGCACCACGATGGCTGTCTGACCGAAGGCTCCAACAGCAACCTGTTCGCTCTTCTGAATGGCATCCTGCTGACCGCGCCGGCCGGCCAGGTCCTCTCCGGCGTCACGCGCACACAGTTGATGGAGCTGGCGGCCCAGAACGGTGTGATCGTGCGGGAGCGCCGGCTGCGCCTGGCTGACCTGCCGCGTTGGACCGAGTGTTTCATCACCAGCAGCAGCCGACGCCTCATGCCCATCACCGTCATTGATGGCCAGCCCGTGGGCGACGGCCGAGTCGGGCCGGTCACGCGCAGATTGATGGCCATCTTCGACGAGTTCTTCCAGCGAGAGATTGGCAACGCATGAAAACGAGAACGCGATCCATCCTCCAACGCCTGCAAACCGGCTTCGTCTGGCTGCCCGCGCTCTGGCTGGGGCTGGCGTTGCTGACCTGGGTGCGTCCCAGCCAGACGCTGGCGCTGGTCACGATGGCGCTGGCCGCCACGTGGCTGGTGGGCTTGCTCGCCGGGCTGGCGCGAGACTGCCGGGGGCCAGCCGACTGGCCGCTGGCCTTCATCGCGCTCTGGCTGCCCGTCAACTACTGGGCCTCCGCGGATAAGCCGTCCAGCATCGCGGCGGCCGCCAATGTCCTGGCAGGCATCGCGCTCTTCTACCTGGTGCTGGCAGTGGGGCGCGTGGCGCGACGTCCGCGTTGGCCGCTCTACGGGTTTCTGCTCGTCGGCGCGGGCTTGCTGTTGGCGGTGCTCCTGGTTCCCGATGGCCTACGCGGACGCCTGCCGATCCCCGCGGCCCTGCTCGCGCTGACGCGGCGCATCCCCGACACGGTGAACGCCAATGTGCTCGCGGGCGCGCTGCTGCCAGCCGCAATCATGGCGGCTGCCCTGACCCTGGCGCCAGGGCGATGGCCCGTCAGAGTCGCAGGAATCGCCCTGGCGGCAGCCGCCACGGCGGTCATGGTGTTGGGGGCCTCGCGCGGCGCGCTGATGGGGCTGGCGGTCGGTCTGCTCGCGCTCTTCGTCGCCTTGGGCGGCTGGCATCGGCTCGGTAGTCTGGCGCTTGCGGCCGCCGCGGCCGTGATCGTCTGGCGTGTTGGGCCGCTTACACTTCTGGAGCTTTTGGGCAAGGGCGGCGCGGCCGGTTCGCTGGCCGGCCGGCTGGAGATCTGGTCGCGCGCGCTCTATGCGCTGCAAGATTTCGTCTTCACCGGCATCGGCATCGGCACATTTCACCTGGTCATCCCGCTCCTCTACCCCTACTTCACCGTCGGCTTCGATACGCCGATTGGACACGCCCACAACCTGCTCTTGCAGATAGGCGTGGATTTGGGCTTGCCGGGGCTGATCGCCTATGCTACAATTCTGATCCTGAGCCTGTGGGTCGTCGGCTGGACCGCCGCGACCAGCCCCGATCGTCAGCGGCGTTTCGTGGCGGCCGGCCTGTTGGGGGCGCTGGTGGGCGTCCTGGCTCACGGCTTGTTCGACGCGGTGCTCTGGGGCGCCAAGCCGGCGTTCGTGCTCTGGTGGCTGTTGGGGTTGGCTTCCGGCATCTTTCTCGAGGAACGGTAGATGGAACTACGACAATACGCGCTTCTGGTGCGCAAGTGGCTCTGGCTGATCGTGGTCTGCACGGCTGTGGCCGGCGCAGCCGCGTACCTGGTCAGCAAGCGCAGCACGCCGATCTATCAGGCCTCGGCGGTGCTGCTGGTCAATCAGACCACGACCCCCGAGTGGAGCACCGCCTACGCTGACATCTTGACCAACGAGCGCCTGGCGCGCACCTACGCCAACCTGCTCACCAGCCAGCCGGTGCTGGAAGGGACGGCCGGCGAACTGGGCATCGAGCCGAAGGCGATCGCGGGGATGGTCTCGGTGTCGCCCATTCGCGATACCCAGTTGTTGGATCTCAAAGTCGAAGGGCCAGATCGCAAACTGATCACAGAGATCGCCAATCGGCTGCCGGTGGTTTTCAGCGCGCGCAATCAGCAGATGCAGACGGGGCTGCTGGGTGAATCCAAGGCCAGCCTGGAGCGCGAGATGGCGAACGTCGAAGCGGATTTGGCGCGCACCCAGGCGGCCCTAGAAAAGACGACCGAGGCCACTGAGCGCATTCGCCTGGAAACGTTGGTAGCGCAATATCGCAGCACCTATTCGAATCTCGTTCATAGCTTCCAGCAGATCAAGCTGGCGGAAGTGCAATCGGCCAATAACTTGATCGTGGCCGCGCCAGCGACAGTCCCCGAGTCGCCGATCCGGCCCCGCACCATGACCAACACCCTGTTGGCGGCCGTGGTGGGCGCGATGATCGCCGTAGGCGCGGCGTTTCTGATCGAGTACCTGGACGACACGGTCAAATCGCCTGATGACGTCCGCCGGGTGAGCGGACTGGCCACCCTGGGCGCGATCGCCAGGGTGCGGGAGGCCGGCGACGAGCGCCGATTGATCACCTGGTCGCAGAGTAAAGCGCCGGAGGCTGAGGCCTATCGCACACTGCGCACCAACATCCAGTTTTCCAGCGTAGACAAGCCGGTGCGCACGCTGCTCGTGACCAGCTCGGGTCCCTCTGAAGGGAAGAGCACCACCGCTGCCAACCTGGCGGTGGTGATGGCGCAGACCGGCCAGCGTGTGGCGTTGGTGGACACCGATTTACGCCGGCCGGTGCTGCACCGCGTGTTCAGCCTGCCGAACAACGTGGGGCTGACCACCGCGTTGCTGCCCGGCGAGGATGTCTCGGTGGATGGTCGCCTGCAGCCAACCCAGGTCGAGAATCTCTGGGTTCTGACCAGCGGGCCGGTGCCGCCCAACCCGTCGGAGTTGCTGGGGTCGCAGCGCATGGCGACGTTGGTCGGGAAATTGCTCGCTGTCGCGGACCTGGTGATCTTCGACAGCCCGCCTGTGCTGGCGGTGACCGATGCCGCGGTGTTGGGCCGCCAGGTGGATGGGGTCGTGATCGTGGTGGACGCTGGGCAGACGCGGGAACCTGGACTGGCGCAGGCCGCGGACGAGATGCGCAAGACCGGCGCCAACGTGCTCGGCGTGGCGCTGAATCGGCTGGACAGTCGCAGCGGCGGCTACTATTACTACTACTATTACTATAACTACAGCTATAGCGGCGACGGCGCGGGCCAACGCAAGCGCGCCGCGCTGCAAGATGGCATCGGCGACAGGCTGCGGTTGTCGCGTTTGCGCAAGCCGAGCGCCAACTGACCCGACAATACATCGCATGAGAAGGCCGGAGGCGGCGCGCCGCTTCCGGCCTTTGTGTTAACTCCCCACGACGTGCCAGGCGCTTCGGAAGTGCCTGGCATGTCGTGGGGTTCACTTCTTGATCCCCAGAGCCGCATAAAGCTCAGCGAAGTCGAAGTGCTCTTCGAGCAGCGTCGCAAACCGCTCGATCTTCTTGGGCTGTTGGAATCGGCTGCGCGCGAAGTAGCCTTCCACGATCTCGACCGTGTTCAGAGTGTCCAGGTTCGTGAGCAGCACAGGCACGCCCAACTCCTCGGCTCGATTCAGCACCTGCGGATTCGGGTAGAGGTTGCCGGTCAGGATCAGGCAGCGGGTAGAGGTGTTCAACGCTGCCATCTGGATGTCAGCCCGGTCGCCGCCGGTGATCACCGCCTTGTTGGGCTTGCGGCGGAAGTGCGTCAACGCGCTTTCGGCGCTCATGGCGCCCACGAGCATGTGTTCCACCAACTGCTCGCTGTTCTCGATGCCCACCAGGATCTCCGCGTGCAGGCCGTCCGCCAACTCGCTGACACTGGGCGCCGAAAGCAACTGGTCCATGGGCAAGAGGCCGAGGACCGGAAGCTCATAACGTTTCAGGTAGGGCACAACTGTCGTCTGCATCCACTCGACCTGTGGCCGGGGCACCACGTTCAACACAACGCCGATGAGCGAGTCGCCGAAGTAGTTCAGCGCGGTCCTGGCGCGGTCAACCATCAAGGTCGGCTCGTACTTGAGCACTAACAGCACCCTGGCGTCGAGTAAATCCACGACCTTCTTCGGCGGCAAACCCGCAATGTAGCCCTCGCGTAGGCTGCGGCCGCCTTCCAGCACCATCATGTCGCGGCCGGCCGACACTTTGGTGAAGGCCTCGAGCAGCCGCGGTTCGTAATCAATCTCCGGCCCACGGAGCTGTTGCTCCATCTTGGCGGGCGTCAACGCCACGGGATTGAGCCAGGCCGCCGGTTCCGGCATCTCGAGAACCTGCTTCGCAAAATTCACATCCTCATCGAACGCCTGGCCATCGCATAGAGGGCAGTTGATGTTGACCGGCTTCATGTAGCCGACCGACAGTCCATCGCGGCGAAAATGCAGTCCCAGGCTGATGCAGATGGCCGATTTGCCGGAGAAGGTCTCCCCTGAAGTCACGTAGAGATTAGCCATTTCCTTATTCACTCCTGTGCAAGACTTACGCGCTATGCCTGGAGCGCCAGGCGCATATCCAGGCCCAGCACACCCTGCCCTGCGGGAAAAACCAACAACGGGTTAATGTCCAACTCGACGATCTCCGGAAAGTCACTGACGAGCTCCGAGATGCGCACCAGTACGTCCGTGATGCCTTCCAGGTCCGATGGCCTTTCTCCGCGCACCCCGCGCAGCAGGCTATAGGCGCGGATTTCGCCCAACATCTCGTGCGCTTCTCGCCGGTCAATCGGCGCCACCCGGAAGGTCACATCCTTCAGCGCCTCGACGTAGACGCCGCCCAATCCGAACATTAATAGCGGTCCGAACTGGGGGTCGCGATTGATGCCGATGATCACTTCCTTGCCGCCTTTGACCATCTGCTGCACCTGGCAACCCCAAATGGTCGCCTCGGGCATGTGCCGCGTGGCGCGGTACATCATCAGGTCGAAGGCATCGCGCACATCGCTGGCCGTCGTCAGATTGAGCTTGACGCCGCCGATGTCGGTCTTGTGCAGGATGTCCGGTGAGGCGATCTTCAGCACCACGGGAAAGCCGATGGCTTCTGCGGCGGCCACGGCCTCATCGGCGTTACGCGCCAGCCGCGACTTGGGCAGCGGGATGCCATAAGCCTCGAGGATGCCGCGCGCCTCCGCGTCGCCGGCTGTGATGCGCCGGTCCTGGCGCAAACCGTCCAGGATCTCGCGCACCGCCTTTCGATCCACGTCCAGGGTCTCGACGGCCAGAGGCGGCGTGTTCAGCCATTGGCGGTGCTGCCACATGGCAGCCATCGCGGCCACTGCGCGTTCCGGAACCTGGTAGTTGGGTACGCTGTGTTCCGCCAGGATGCTGAGCGCCGGCCGAATCGCCTGGTCACCCATGAAGACGGCAAAGGTCGGCTTGCGATAGCGGCGCGCCAACTCGCCCAACACGCGCGCGGTTTCGGGGATCTGCGTCGAGGTCTGCGGCGTCAGCACCACGATGACCATGCCGACGTTGGGATCGCTCAGCACCCCTTCGATGCCGAGGGCATAGCGATCGGCTGGCGCGTCTCCCAACACGTCAATGGGGTTGGCGACGCTGGCCGCGTGTGGCAGCGCCGCGCGCAGGTGCTGCTGGATTTCTGGGGTCAACGAAGCCAGGCGTAGGCCAGCGCGCTCAACCGCATCAGATGCCATGATGCCCGGCCCGCCAGCGTTCGTCACAATCGCCACCGCGTCGCTTTCGGGCACGGGGAGCCTGGCGAACGCCTGGGCATAGTCGAACAGGTCCTGCACCGAACCGGCGCGCACGATGCCCACCTGTCTGAACGCGGCGTCGTAGGCCTTTTCCGAGCCGGCCAGGGTGCCGGTATGAGATGAGACCGCGCGCGAGCCGGCGCTGGTCGTGCCTGACTTGATGGCCACAAACGGCTTGCGCCGGGTGATATTGCGCGCGACTTGCATGAATCGCGGCCCGTCCGCGATCCCTTCCAGATAGCCGACGACGACATTGCTTTCCGGGTCTTCGGCCCAGGCCTGCAATAGATCCAGCTCGTTGATGTCGGCCTTGTTGCCAATGCTGTAAAAACGCGAGAACCCGATACCCTGCCCCAGGGCCAGGTCGAGCACTGACGTGCAGAGTGCGCCCGATTGCGACATGAACGCGATGTGTCCGCGGCGCGGCATCCCCGCGGCAAAAGAGGCGTTCAGCTTGCTGACCGTATCAATGATGCCCAACACATTCGGGCCTACCACGCGCATGCCGTACTGCCTGGCCGTGTCTATCAACTGCTGTTCGAGCGCGCGTCCCTCGCGGCCCACCTCGCGAAAGCCCGCGGAGATCACCACCGCGCCCTTCAACCCGCGGCGTCCGCACTCATCCAGAACACCCGGCACGATCCTGGCCGGCACCAACACTACCGCCAGATCTACCGGATCGGGCGTTTGCAGCACAGACGGGTAGGCCCGCAGCCCCAGGATTTCCTCGGCAGTCGGGTTCACGGGGTAGATCGCGCCCGCATACCCGTATTGAACGATGTTATGCAGCACCTGATAGCCGAGCTTTTCAGGGCTTGTAGATGCGCCGATGACGGCGACACCCCGCGGTTCGGTGAACATTTCGAGCATGGTGCACATTCCTGAACATAGATGGCGACCTGAGAGCATATTAGACCACAAGTCTCAGAACATCGCAAACGAGACCGATCGGAGGCTTGACTCCGCTTGTCGGCATCCTGTGTACCATGACGCAAGTCTGTAGCAAAGTAAATGATATAAGTCAGGTCCATCGCGGCGTTTGGCTGTTTGGGACTTTCACGGTACAATCCCCTACAAACAGCTACTTCGAGGTCGAACCATGATCTATCTGGATCATTCAGCCACCACCGCGGTAGACCCGCGCGTGGTGGCAGCTATGCAGCCGTATTGGACCGAGCAATACGGCAATCCTTCGAGCATCTACGGCCTGGGTCGGCGCGCGGCCGCGGCGCTAGAGGATGCCCGGTCGCGCATCGCACGTGTGTTGAACTGCCAGCCGGCCGAAGTCATCTTCACCAGTTGCGGCACAGAGAGCGACAACCTGGCTCTGCGCGGGATCGGGCTGGCGCAGGCTGCCTGCGGCCGGCGGCGCATCATCACCACGCCGGTCGAGCATCACGCGGTGCTGCACACCGCGGCCGAGCTGGCGGAGCATCACGGCTGCCAGGTGACGCATGTGGCCGTGGATCGCCATGGCCTGGTGGACCCGGCGGCCGTGTCAGAGGCCATCCGGCCAGACACGGCTCTGATCAGCGTGATCTACGCCAACAACGAAGTCGGCGCGGTCGCGCCGATCGCTGAGATTGCGGAGATTGCCCGGCAGCAGGGCATCCCATTCCATACCGACGCGGTGCAGGCCGGCGCCTATCTGTCGCTGGATGTTCAGCGACTGGGCGTGGATTTGCTGGCGCTCTCCGCGCACAAGTTCTATGGCCCGAAGGGGGTGGGCGTGTTGTACGTGCGGCGGGGCACGCGGCTCTTCCCGGCCCAGACCGGCGGCAGCCAGGAGCGCAACCGCCGCGCTGGCACCGAGAACGTCGCCTATGCCGTCGGCATGGCAGTCGCGCTGGAGTTGGCGCAGGCCGACCGCGCGACCGAGGCTGTTCGGCTGGCGGCCCTGCGTGATCGCTTGATCCGCGGGGTGCGCGCGAACATCCCCGAGGCGACCCTCACCGGCCATCCCACGCGCCGCCTGCCAGGACACGTCAGCCTGATCATTCACGGCGCCGAGGCTCAAGGCATCCTGATCGCGCTGGATCTGGCTGGCGTGGCCGCCTCGTCCGGGTCGGCGTGCGCCAGTGGATCCCCCACGCCCAGCCATGTGCTGACGGCCATGGGCTTCAGCCCACAGGAGGCGATGGGCGCGTTGCGCCTGACCCTGGGCCGCGAGAACACCGAGGCCGATGTGGAATACGTGATCGAAAAGCTGCCGGCGATCGTGAAGCGAATGCGCGGGGTGATCGGGTGACACGGTGACACGGTGACACGGTGACACGGTGACGGGGTGACAGGGTGACGGGGTGACGGGGTGACAAGGTGGTCAATGACCAATCTACCAATCTACCATTCTACCAATCTACCCACCGTCGTCGTTGCGCTGAGTGGCGGCGTGGATAGCTCGGTTGCTGCCGCGCTCCTGGTCGAACAAGGGTACGAAGTGATCGGCGTGATGTTGCGCCTGTGGGTCGAGCCGCCTGACATCGCCGCGCTCGCGCGCGGGGATATGCCTGACACCACGAACAAATGCTGTTCGGTGGAAGCGATGGCCGATGCCCGGTCAGTCGCCGATCGGCTGGGGATTCCGTTCTACGTCGTCAACGCCGAGCAGCCGTTCCGCGAGAACGTCGTGGATCACTTCGTGCGCGAGTACGCGGCTGGCCGCACGCCAAATCCCTGCGTGGTCTGTAACCGGATGATTCGCTTTGGCTTCCTACTCGACTACGCGGCTGCCTTGGGCGCGCACTATCTGGCGACCGGTCATTATGCCCAGGTGCGACGCGGCGCGAATGGCCAATTGCAGCTTTGTCGCGGGGTGGATCGGGCAAAGGATCAATCGTACGTTCTGCACATCTTGGGGCAGAGCGTTCTGGCCCGGGCGCTGTTCCCCGTAGGCGCCTATACCAAGCTGCAGGTGCGGGCCATGGCGGCCGAGCGCGGCCTGCCCACGGCCAGCCGCAGCGAGAGCCAGGATCTCTGTTTCATCGCCGATGGCGACTATCGGCGCTTTCTGGCGCGCTACGCGGCCGAGACGGTGCGGCCCGGCCCCATCGTAGACACGACCGGCCGGCGACTGGGCTTTCATCGTGGCTTGCCATTCTATACGGTCGGCCAGCGCAGCGGGCTGGGCATCGC